>NZ_JBSNCE010000010.1:0-198474 GCF_053764755.1 Rhodococcus sp. 2H158 | reverse complement strand
TGTTCCCCCGCGACCCTCGTCGCGAGTTGAGCTCTACTTGCTGGTGGTGGTGAAGGGCAGCAGCGCCATCTCGCGGGCGTTCTTCACCGCGATGGCGACCTGCCGCTGCTGCTGCGGGGTCAGGCCGGTCACGCGACGGCTGCGGATCTTGCCGCGATCGGAGATGAACGTGCGGAGCAGGTTCACGTCCTTGTAGTCGACGTACTCGATCTTCGCCGCGAACAGCGGGTTCTTCTTGGGCTTGCGGCCTTCCACGGCACGCGACTTCTTCGACGGGCCCCTCTTGACTGCCATGACTCGCTCCTCACCAGCTCGACTTGTGGACGCCGGGCAGCTCGCCGCGGTGCGCGAGTTCCCTCACGCGCACGCGTGAGAGCCCGAACTTCCGCAGGTGGCCGCGCGGACGTCCATCCGCAGCGTCTCGATTGCGCAATCGTACCGGACTGGCGTCGCGCGGCAGACGCTGCAGGGCGGTCCGGGCGGCGAGGCGTTCCGCGTCGGTGCTCCACGGGCGCCGCACGATCTCCTTCAGTTCCGCGCGACGTGCGGCGTAGCGGGCGACGACGAGCTTGCGCTGCTCGTTGCGGGCGATCTTCGATTTCTTGGCCATGGCCTACTTTTCCTCGCGGAAGTCGATGTGGCGGCGCAGCACGGGATCGTATTTGCGCAGGACCAGCCGGTCGGGATCGTTGCGCCGGTTCTTGCGGGTGACGTAGGTGTACCCGGTGCCGCCGGTGGAGCGGAGCTTGACGATGGGTCGGATCTCGTTGCGGGCCACTAGAGCTTTTCTCCTCGGGCGCGGAGGCGGGCGACGACGGCTTCGATGCCGTCGCGGTCGATGGTCTTGATGCCCTTGGCGGAGAGCGTCAGGGTGACGCGGCGTCCCTCGGAGGGCAGGTAGTAGGTCTTGCGCTGGATGTTCGGGTCCCAGCGGCGGTTGCTGCGGACGTGCGAATGGGAGACGGATTTCCCGAAGCCGGGCTTGCGTCCGGTCACCTGGCAGTGCGCCGACACGGCGGGCTCCCTTCTGTCGGCGCCCCGAGGGCGTAACGACAATCGTTTTCGACAAATGGCCCGAGCGACTGTACGCTCCCTTCGAGCTAATGACAATCGTTACCGAAAGGGGTTCCGGTGGACACCAGAACGCCGCTGATCGTCGTCTCGGGCCGGCGCGGACCCACCGAACGCACCGCGCGGGCCCTGCTGCGTCCGGGAACCGTCGTCGTGCACCACGACCTCGACCACGTCGGTGAGGGGGTCGTGCGCCGCACCCTCACCACCGCGCACGACCACCGCCTCGACGTGCTCGAACTGGCCCACGGCTGCGTCTCCTGCACCCTCCGCGAGGATCTGCTTCCGCTGCTGCGGCGCCTGCACGCCCGCAGCAACGTCGACCGCATCGTCCTGCTCCTGGACCCGCGGCTCGAGCCCGAGGCGCTGTGCTGGGCCGTCGAGCACGTCGTCGTCGCCGGCGTGGTCGGGCAGATCGACGGGCCCGCCGCCCACGACGTGCGGATCGAGGCCACCGTCACCTGCATCGACGCCGCCACCTGGCTCACCGATGCCACCGGCGACGAGGAACTCGACGACGACCGCACCGTCGCCCAGGTCGTCGTCGGCCAGGTCGAGTTCGCCGACGCCCTCGTCGTCCGGCCCGGAGCCGACGGCTGGCAGCAGGCGAAGCTGCACGCGGTGCTCTCGCGGCTCGCGCCCGACGCACCCGTCGCGTGGGGCGAGGACGTCGACGTCGAACACCTGCTCCGGCAGATCCCGCCCGGTGCGCGGCGCGGGACGGTGTCCGACGCGCACTCTCCGCTGCTGCGCGGTCAACCACCGCTCGGCGAGGACTGCGGCGTGCGGCTGCTCGAGTTCGGTGCCCGCCGGCCCTTCCACCCGCAGCGCCTGCACGAGGCGATCGACGTCCTCCTCGACGGCGTGGTCCGCGCCCGCGGCCGGGCCTGGGTCGCGACGCAACCGGACAACGCGCTGCTGGTCGAGTCCGCCGGTGAGGGCCTGCGCGTCGCCCACGCCGGGCCGTGGCTCGCCGCGATGACTCCCGAGCAACAGCAACGCGTCTCCGGCGAACGGCGGGCCATGGCGGCGCTGCGCTGGGACGACACCCACGGAGACCGCGACACCTCGATGGTGATCCTCACCCACGACGCGGACCCCGACGAGATCCACCGCGCCCTGGAGTGGGCACTGCTCACCGACGAGGAGTTCGCCGACCCGGCGGCCTGGCCGACGTGGGACGACCCGTTCGGCGACTACCACGAAGATCCGTGCGACGACCTGCCGGCACCCACTGCCGGCACCGCACCGACAGAAGGAGAAGGACGAGCATGAAGCCCGGCATCCACCCCGACTACCACCCCGTGGTGTTCCAGGACGCCAACACCGGATCGGCGTTCCTCACCCGCTCCACCGTCACCGCCGACCGCACGGTCGAATGGTCCGACGGCAACACCTACCCGCTGATCGTCGTGGACGTCACCAGCGAATCCCACCCCTTCTGGACGGGAACTGCCCGCGTGCTCGACGCCGCCGGCAGGGTCGAGAAGTTCGAACGCAAGTACGGCAAGCGGCGCCGTCCCTGACCCCCACCCGGACACCCGAGGAGAACCACCATGGCAGTACCCAAGCGCCGGATGTCCCGGTCCAACACCCGCAGCCGCCGCTCGCAGTGGAACGCGCAGGTCCCGCCCCTGGTGCCGGTCACCGTCGCCGGTGTCACGCACCACGTCCCGCGACGGCTCGTGAAGGCCGTGCGGCTCGGGATGATCGACCCGACCGAGGTGTGACGACCGGCGAGGGGACCCGCGGCGCCGGGCGGGTCCCCCTCGGCGGACACGCCGCCGCCCTCTCAGACACCTCTCAGCGGTCGGGTCCACACTGGAGGCCATGCGCATTCTGGTGGTCGACGACGACCGGGCGGTGCGGGAGTCCCTGCGCCGATCACTGAGCTTCAACGGGTACACCGTCGAACTCGCCACGGACGGGCAGGACGCCCTCGAACAGGTCGCGGCCGAGCGGCCCGACGCGATGGTCCTCGACGTGATGATGCCGCGGGTCGACGGCCTCGAGGTGTGCCGCCGGCTGCGCAGCACCGGCGACGACCTGCCCATCCTCGTCCTGACCGCCCGTGACTCCGTCTCCGAGCGGGTCGCCGGCCTGGACGCCGGCGCCGACGACTACCTCCCCAAGCCGTTCGCCCTCGAGGAGCTGCTCGCCCGGCTGCGCGCGCTGCTCCGCCGCGCCTCGCCCGACCCGGCCACCGAGTCGGAGGAGACGCTGCGTTTCGCTGACCTGACGCTGAACCCCTCCACCCGCGAGGTCACCCGCGGCACCCGGTCGATCAGCCTCACCCGCACCGAGTTCGCGCTCATGGAAATGCTCATGGCGAACCCCCGCCGGGTCCTCAGCCGCAGCCGCATCCTCGAGGAGGTGTGGGGCTACGACTTTCCCACCTCCGGCAACGCCCTCGAGGTGTACGTCGGCTACCTGCGCCGCAAGACCGAGGCCGACGGGGAGCCGCGCCTGATCCACACGGTGCGCGGTGTCGGCTACGTCCTGCGGGAAACCCCGCCGTGACCCGGCTCGACGGCGCCGACCCGGATTCGAAGCGCCCCATGCGCCCCCCGCTGCTGCTGACCCGGTCGGTGCCGCTGCGCCGGCGTGTCACGTTGCTGGCCGCCGGCGCGGTGGCGATCGCCGTCGCGGTGACCTCCATCGCGGCGTACGCGGTGGTGGCCCGCGCCCTCTACGCCGACGTCGACAAGCAGTTGCGGGCGCGGGCTGCCGCGCTCGTCGAGAGCAGCACCCTGATCACCTACGATCCCCGCTACATCGGTGGCGCCCAGCTCTACAGCTCCGACATCAGCGTGGCGCTCATCTACTCCAACTTGGGGCAGTACGTGCCGCCCGGGTCGTCCGTCCCGATCGGCGGCGCCGAACTCGCCGTCGCGAAGGGCGAACGGGAGTCGTCGCTGCGCACCGTCGGCCATCAGCGGGTGCTCGCGCAGCGCATCCCCGACGGCAGCACCATCGTCATCGCCCAGCGTCTGCAGCCCACCGCGGACATCCTCAAACGGCTCGCGAGCGTGCTGTTCGTCGTCGGCGGGTGCGGCGTGGTGCTCGCCGCCGCTGCCGGCGCGACGGTGGGACGCACCGGTCTGCGCCCCGTCGCGCGCCTCACCGCGGCGGCCGAGCGGGTCGCCCGCACCGACGACCTGCGGCCGATCCGCGTGACCGGGCACGACGAGCTGGCCCGGCTCACCGAGAGCTTCAACACGATGCTGCGCGCCCTCGCCGAGTCGCGGGAGCGGCAGAGCCGGCTCGTCGCCGACGCCGGCCACGAGCTGCGCACCCCGCTGACGTCGCTGCGCACGAATATGGAGCTGCTCATCGCGGCGAGCCGGCCCGACGCGCCGAACCTGCCCGAGGAGGACATGGCGGAGCTGCGCGCCGACGTGGTGGCGCAGATCGAAGAGCTGTCCACCCTGGTGGGCGACCTCGTCGACCTCGCCCGCGAGGACGCCCCCGAGACGGTGTTCGAACCCGTCGACATCTCGGAGGTCGTCGAGCGCAGCCTCGAACGCGCCCGGCGCCGCCGCTCCGACATCGACTTCACGGCGCACACGGAACCGTGGTTCGTCTACGGCGACCACGCCGCGCTCTCCCGGGCGGTGCTCAACGTCCTCGACAACGCTGCCAAGTGGAGTCCCGCCGACGCCGAGGTGCTGGTGTCGATGCGTCAGCTCGGCACCGGCCTGATGGAACTGACCGTCGACGACGCCGGCCCCGGCATCCCCGAGGAGGACCGCGAGCTGGTGTTCGAACGGTTCTACCGCTCCACCGCGTCGAGGTCGATGCCCGGATCCGGCCTCGGCCTCGCGATCGTGCGGCAGGTGGTGATGAAGCACGGCGGCACCATCGCGGTCGACATCTCGTCGCGTGGGGGTGCCCTCGTCCGGATCGTGCTGCCCGGCACCCCGCAGCTCGAATACCCGGCGGATTGACAGGAAAATCGCCGTCGGATCTAAGCGGACTCTCAGCCGCCGCGGGCATGCTGGAAGCCGAACGACGAGCCGCCGACCCGGCGGCTGTGTAGACCGAAAGCGATGAGATGAGCGAGGACCCCACACCCGGTGGCGGCCGCCCCGAGCCGCACCAGCCGACACCGCAGCAGCCGAATCCCTACCAGGCTCCCTCCGGCCCCTATGCCGGGTACGGGCACACCGGGCCGTTCGGCGCCCCGCCCCAGCCCGCGTCGGGGCCCCAGGGCTCACCCCGATCGGCGCGGGGCCTGCTCGCCCTCGGAGCCGTCGCGCTGGCACTGGTCAGCGGCGGGATCGGCGGCGCCGTCGGCGCGTGGACCACGCAGCAGTCGACCGGCGGCACGGCCGTCACCAATGCCCTCGACGCGCCGCGGCCGTCCACGACGACCGTCGCTGCGGCGCCCGCCGGTTCGGTGCAGGCCGTCGCGCAGAAGGTCGTACCGAGCGTCGTGCGCATCGAAGTGGTCGGCCGCACCGCGCAGGGCGAGGGCTCGGGCGTGATCCTGTCCTCCGACGGCCTGATCCTCACCAACAACCACGTCGTCGCCGGGGGCGGCGCCGGCGCGCAGCTCACGGTGTACTTCTCCGACGGCAACTCGGTCCCCGCGACCATCGTGGGCGCCGACCCGATCTCCGACATCGCCGTGATCCGCGCGGAGGGCCGCACCGACCTCACCCCGATCGAACTCGGCGACTCGAACGCCGTGCAGGTGGGCCAGCAGGTGGTGGCGGTCGGCTCGCCGCTCGGTCTCGAGAGCACGGTGACCACCGGTATCGTCTCGGCCCTGGACCGGCCCGTGTCGACCAGCGGGGAGACCGGCAACCAGAACACCGTCATCGACGCGCTGCAGACCGACGCCGCGATCAACCCCGGCAACTCCGGCGGCGCGCTGGTGAACATGGACGGCCAGCTGATCGGCGTCAACACGGCGATCGCCACGGCCGGCGGACAGTCCGGATCCATCGGCCTCGGCTTCGCCATCCCGGTCGATCAGGCACGTCGCATCGCCGACGAACTCGTCGACACCGGCAAGGCGACCCACGCCGTCATCGGCGTCCAGGTGCCGTCGCAGAGCGACGTGCGCGGCGCTCGGGTCATGGAGGTCACCGGCGGCGGGCCGGCGGAACGGGCCGGTATTCCGAGCGGCGTGATCATCACCAAGGTCGACGACCGGCTCGTCACCGACGGGGACTCCCTGATCGCGGCGGTCCGCTCGTACGCGCCCGGCGACACCGTGCGCATCACCTACACCGACGCACAGGGTGGCAGCGAGAAGACCGTCGACGTGCAGCTCGCGGCGGCCGAGGCGGGTGGCCGATGAGAAGAGACGCCGCCGGATTCATTCTCGGACATACAGCTCGTTCGACGGACAGGGCAACTACGGTGGGCATCATGGAATTCGAAACCCCCAGGACCGGGCGAGCCCTCGTGGTGATCGTGGACGACCGGGTAGCGCACGGCGACAACCCGGACTCCGCCGGGCCCCTGGTCACCGAGCTCCTCGCAGAGGAGGGATTCGCCGTGGACGGTGTCGTCACCGTGTCGGCCGACGAGGTGGAGATCCGCAACGCCCTCAACACCGCCGTCATCGGCGGCGTGGACCTGGTCATCTCCGTCGGCGGCACCGGGGTGTCGCCGCGCGACGTGACGCCCGACGCCACCTCCGATGTGCTCGACCGGGAACTCCCGGGGATCGGCGAGGCCCTGCGCTCGTCCGGCTTCTCCGCCGGCGCGATGGACGCCGGTCTGTCCCGCGGTCTGGTCGGCCTGTCCGGCTCCACGTTGGTCGCGAACCTCGCCTCCTCGCGCGCGGCGATCCGCGACGGCATGGCCACGCTCCTGCCGCTCGCCTCGCACGTGATCGAGGAACTGTCGCGAGTGGAGGGATAGCCATCACCGGCACGGACGAGAGCACGTCGGGCGCGTCGTCGGACGACGCACCAGGGCGCGACGACGCGAGCCGGGCCCGGATCGACCGGGCCCGGCTCCGCCGCATCTTCGGCGATGTACTCCCCGAGACGACTCGCGACGAGCGCTCGCCGGGAGACGATTCATCCGACTCGGAAGAATGGCTGCGCAGGCAGGTACCGCCGCACCACGGCCGCATGTGATCTACCCCACTTGTAGAAGTCGGCCGATGCCGAATCGTTAATTGCAGCGGTGGGATTCCGCAACCTTCTCGTAACCCTGCAACGCGGCGAGTCGCGGCCGACGCGCGCTCGGCTTTCGGTGGCGCGCATCACGGAAGTACCGGCAGTATGTATTCGGCCACAGCGGAGCATGAACCCGTCACCAGGGGGTATGCGGCTCTATTCATGGGTGAGAGACGGTTTTCGGCGCCTCCGCAGCCCCTGCGGGACATCCGTTGAAATGGCACCGATTGTTTCATCGGGCCGAAACAATTCCGGGTTCGACGACGCCTCGCCCCGGGACGTAGCCGTTGCTGGCTTCAGAGGTCACGGTCTAGTCTCTGTCCTGGTTCGCTCAGGTCAAGATCGGTAGCTAATGCGACGATCTTCATCACGAATCGGAAACGCAACCGTGCGGATGACGCACACGTCGGCACCGGTGAGCACGCTCGCCGGTGTCTCAGGTGTGGCATGCCTCGCGGGCGACAGGGCAGTTGTCGGACGCGTGTGCGTGACCCGGCACGCAGAGAATGGATGAGGCATTCATGAAGATGCAGACGCGACGCGGTGTGAAGGCCGCCCGCAACGTCACGGTGGCCGCCGCCGCCGTGTTCGGCCTGGTTCTGGGATCGACCGGGACCGCCGGCGCTGTGGTCGACGACCAGAACCGGATCGTGTCGGACGGCCACGAGGTCATCGTGACCCAGGAGGACACCTTCATCCAGGGTGTTCCCCCGATCGGCGGCAGCCCGCTCAGCCGCGAGTGGTTCCACAACGGCCGTGGCATCGCCAACATCGTCGGCCCCGACGCCGCGGACTTCGAAGGCTCGACCTTCCAGTTCGGCTACCAGTTCGCGTGGTCCGCCGCCGTGGACGGCTCGATCGGTGTGGCGTGGTCCAGCCCGCAGCTTGAGCTCGAGGCCACCCGCGGCGTGGAAAACGTCGACCAGTTCAATCCGGTCTGGAACACCAACGAAGCGGGCGACTACGTCGACTACGAAGGCAATGTCGTCGAGGTGGAGGATCGCGTCCCTGCAACGGATAGCGGTAACGCGGACGGCAACCCCCTGTACATCCCGAACGGTGAGACGAGCCCGGCGCCGTACGCAGAGGATGTTCTCACCGTCGACAGCATCCTTCCGCAGTTCACCGCGGGCATCGAGCTGACCCCGGCTCCGGGCATCGAGGAGCTCGTCGTCGCCGAGGGCGAGTTCGACGGCGATTACAAGCACGTCCAGTTCGCCAACGTCCACGGTGCCGCCACCGGCGTCATCGGCGCGGTCTCGGTCCGCCCGTTCGTCCGCGTGATCACCGCGAACGGCGACAACGTCACCACCTACGGCAAGGTCTGGACGATCTAGTCCTACTCGCCCCACCCCGCAGTAATCCCCACCAAGAAATACGGAGAAATCATGGGAATCAAGTCGCGTGGCTTCAAGGCCGCACGTAACGCCGCGGTGTCCGGTGCCGCTGTCCTGGGCCTGGTCCTCGGTGCGACCGGCTCCGCGCAGGCTGCGGTCGACGATCAGAACCGGATCGTCTCCACGGACGGCTACGAGGTCGTGGTGACCCAGGAGGACACCTTCATCCAGGGTGTTCCGGCCCTGGGTGGCAGCCCGTTCAACCGCGAGTTCTTCCACAACGGCCGCGGCACCGCGAACCTCGTCGGTGAGTCCGCCGCCGACGCCGAGGGCACCACGTTCCAGTTCGGCTACCAGTTCGCGTGGGCCGGCAGCATCGACGGCGCCATCGGCGTCACCTACTCCACCCCGCAGCTGGAACTCGATGCGGGTGACATCATCGTGACCGACATCCTCCCGCAGGCCTACGCCGAACTCGAGCTGACCCCGGCTCCGGGCATCGAGGAGCTCGTCGTCGCCGAGGGCGAGTTCGACGGTGACTTCAAGTCCGTGCAGTTCTCGAACGTTCACGGCACCGCTTCCGGCGTCATCGGCGCCGTTCAGGTCCGTCCGTTCGTTCGCGCCATCACCGCGAACGGCGACAACGTGACCACCTACGGCAAGCCCTGGACCGTCTGACACGACGTCCTGTCGACAGGCTGAACACGGGTTGGGCCCGCTCGGAATTCCGAGCGGGCCCAACCTTTTTCGTCGGTGGCACGGTTGCGCCTACTGTTCCCTCTCCTCGAGGCTCAGCTTGGCGTGTGCGCCGGTCTGGCCGGACTGCACCTGGAGGAGGTCGCGGATCTGGATGAGCAGATCCTCGGCGCTCGCCTTGGTGTCGTCCCTCTCGGTGGCGAACCGCTTCTTGGCCGCGTTCGCCGGGAGGATCAGTACGAAGTAGACGACGGCGGCGATGATGACGAAATTGATGATCGCCGACACCACCGCGCCGAAGTTGACGAACGTGGCGGGATTGTCCGAGAGGATCTGGACACCCCAGCCCATCTCGTTGTCACCGCCGAGCGCGGCAATCAGGGGTTCGATGACGTAGCTGGTGAATGCCGTGACGATGGCCGTGAACGCGGTGCCGATGACGACCGCGACAGCGAGGTCGAGTACGTTTCCGCGGAGCAGGAAGTCCTTGAAGCCTTTCAACATGGCGCTTCTCCTAGACGTGTCTTGTCGTCATGCTCGCAGTCGCACCATAGACCAGCAGGTATGTCGCAAAGGCCGGAATGCGGAACCAGGCCCGGATCAGTGCAGGGTCACCGTCAGTGCGCTCACGAGCGACGCGGCGGCCACAGCCGTCGCCGGCTCGGGTGGCAGGGCGAGCAGGACCACCTTCTCGCCGCGGTCGTTCGTCTCATCGCTTCCCTGGGCCAGCACGACGGTCGCCCCCGTGGCCAGCACCCGCACCTCCGGTCCCGCGCCCGACGGCGGGGAGCCGGCCTCGGCGACGGTGAGGACGTCGACGAGGTCGCCTTCGCGCAGCAGATCTCCGACACCGGGATCGGCCAGGCGGACCGGGACCACCCGGGCCGCCGCGTCGCCGGTGGCGGACGCCGCCAGCCGCGGCCCGAGCATCCGCACCCCGACGAGGGCTTCGCCGGCGGGCACCGGTCCGGCCAGGGTGTGGCCGATCGCCTCGGCGGGGTCGGTGAGTGCCCCGGACGGGAGTTGGGACGAGTCGCGCTCGACGACGGTGACGTCGTCGACGGTGAGGGTCTGCCCGGGCCGCAGGTCGCGGGCGGCGACGACCGTGCGGGTCCGGTCGCCCGACGGGCCGCCGGTGACGGCGGAGACCGCCGCGACCCCGACGAGACCGGCCGCGATCGCGCGGCGGACGGCGACGGTGCGCGCCCAGCCCGGCCGTGTCAGTGCCGTGAGGCGGTCGGGCAGGGTGGGATCGAGCGGATTCCGCAGGGGCGGGAACGAGAACGGGCCGGCGGGCATGGCCCGAACCCTACGAGTTCGGCCGTGCCCGCCGGCCCGGTGAAGTGCCGGTCACGGGCGGACTGTGGATGAACCGTCCGCCTGTGGATGAAACCGTGTCAGCTCGCGGCTGCGGCCGGTGCCGACGAGGTGCTCGACGACGAGGAGTCCGACGACGAGGTGCTCGACGAACTGCCGGACGACGAGTCGGACTTGGCCGGCTCGCTGGCGGTGCTGCCTCCGCCGCGGGAGTCGGTGCGGTAGAAACCGCTGCCCTTGAAGACGATGCCGACCGAATTGAACAGCTTGCGCAGCTTGCCCGAGCACTCGTTGCATTCCGTCAGGGCGTCGTCGGTGAACGACTGCACGATGTCGAATCGGTTGTCGCAGGACGTACAGGCATAGGAGTAAGTGGGCACCGGTGGATCCTCCGCGAATTGGTTGGCGACCGCAGCATTAGCACTCTACAGCTGACAGTGCCAACGTGGCTACCTGGGTGCTCTATTCCCGGTGTCGCGCGACCCGTTCAGCGGCACCAGGCCGCGGCCGGGGGTCAGGGCCCAGCCCATCCGGATGTCGTGGGGATCCTCCGGCAGCTCCGGCACGAGTTCGTCGTCCCGGACCACCGCGACCAGGACGGCGTCGGCAGCGGCGAGGTGCAGGGTCCGGTCGTAGAAGCCGGCCCCGCGACCGAGCCGCACGCCGCGCTCGTCCACTGCGAGCGCCGGCACCACCACGGTGTGCGCCCGCCGTACCTCCTCCGGGCCCAGCGCAGGCCCGATGGGTTCGAGCAGGCCGTACCCGGCGGGGGCGAGGGTGCCGGGGCCGGTGTACTGCGCCCAGTCCAGGGTGCTGTCCGGGCGGGTGAGCGGGAGCAGCACCCGGTTTCCGGCCTCGCGCAGGGCGTCGAGCAGGGACAACGCCCCGGGTTCCGAACCGACCGGCACGTACGCGCAGACCGTCGCCCGGGCGGGGGCCAGCGACCGTGCCGCCGCGGCGAGGGCGTCGTCCTCGCCGCGGCGCTCCCCGTCGCTGCGGGCCCGTCGCGCAGCAACGATTCGGGCCCGCCATTCCGACTTGGAGAGTGCGCTCATATCCGCCACCTTAGGATCTGACGTATCTACCGGGTGGTAGCCGAAAGTTAGGGTGGGTGTTTATGACGAACAGAGCGACCGGTGAAGCCGGCCACTTCCGGACGGCGGTGGTTCCCGCAGCCGGTCTCGGTACGCGCTTTCTGCCCGCGACCAAGACCGTGCCGAAGGAACTTCTCCCGGTGGTGGACACGCCCGGAATCGAGCTCGTGGCGGGGGAGGCCGCGGACTCGGGTGCCGAGCGCCTGGTGATCGTGACGGCTCCGGGTAAGGACGGCGTCGTCGCGCATTTCGTCGAGGACCTGGTCCTCGAGTCGAAGCTGAAGGAGAGCGGCAAGTACCACCTGCTCGAGAAGGTCCGCAAGGCGCCGGGCCTGCTCGAGGTGGAGTCGGTGGTGCAGGAGAAGCCGCTCGGGCTCGGGCACGCCGTCGCGTGCGCCGAGGTCGCCCTCGATCCCGACGAGGACTCCATCGCGGTGCTGCTCCCGGACGACCTCGTGCTGCCGCGCGGCGTCCTCGAGACCATGCAGCGGGTGCGTGCCAAGCGCGGCGGCACGGTGCTGTGCGCGATCGACGTGCCCAAGGATCAGGTGAGCGCCTACGGCGTCTTCGACGTCGAGGAGGTGCCCGACGCCGTGAACCCGGACGTGCTGAAGGTCGTCGGCATGGTCGAGAAGCCGGCGCCCGAGGATGCGCCGTCCACCTTCGCCGCCGCCGGTCGCTATCTGCTCGATCGGGCGATCTTCGACGCGCTGCGCCGGATCACCCCCGGTGCGGGCGGCGAACTGCAGCTCACCGATGCGATCGCACTGCTCATCGAGGAGGGCCACCCCGTGCACGTGGTGGTGCATCGCGGCACTCGACACGACCTCGGAAATCCCGGCGGCTATCTGCGCGCTGCGGTTGACTCTGCGTTGAACAGCGAGGAGTACGGCCCCTCCCTGCGGGAGTGGCTGGTCGAGCGCCTGAAGCACTGACGGCGCGACAGGTCGGGAGGGCGAGAAGCGGTATGCGGTCGGTCGAGGATCAACAGGCCAGGGTCACGGCGGCGGCGGTGGCGCCACGGCCGGTCCGGGTCGCCATCTCCGAGGCCCAGGGGCTGCTCTGCGCGGAGGAAGTGGTCACCGAGCGGCCCCTGCCCGGCTTCGACCAGGCCGCGATCGACGGCTACGCGGTGCGCAGCGTCGACGTCCAGGGCGCGGGCACCGACCGGACCGGCGAGGACGGCGAGCCGATCGAGCTGACCCTGCCCGTGGTGGGGGAGGTCTCGGCCGGCTCGCGTCAACCGATCCGGCTGCAGCCGCGGCAGGCCGTACGGGTGGACACCGGGGCGCCGCTGCCGACCCTCGCCGACGCCGTCCTCCCGCTCGACCGCACCGACGGTGGCCGCGCGCGCATCAAGGTCCTGCGTCCCGTCCGGACCGGCGACTACGTGCGCCGGGCCGGCGACGACGTCCAGCCCGGCGACGTCGCGGTCCGGGCCGGCACCATCATCGGGGCCGCCCAGGTCGGGCTGCTCGCGGCGGTCGGCCGCGACAAGGTGCTGGTCCATCCGCGTCCCCGGCTCTCGGTGATCTCGATCGGCGGCGAACTCGTGGACGTGGACCGCACCCCGGGGCCCGGCCAGGTGTACGACGTCAACTCGTACGCGCTCGCGGCGGCCGCCCGCGACGCCGGCGCGGACGTCAACCGCGTGGGGATCGCCAGCACCGACCCGAAGCGCCTGCGGGAGGTCGTCGAGGGCCAGCTGATCCGCTCCGAGATCGTCGTCGTCGCGGGAGCCGTCGGTGGCGGCGCGCTCGAGGATGTGCGCGAGGCGTTGTCGGACCTCGGCAAGCTCGAAGTGGAGCGGGTGGCGATGCACCCCGGTTCGGTGCAGGGGTTCGGCCAGCTCGGCCGCGACGAGGTGCCCACCTTCCTGTTGCCGGGCAACCCGGTCAGCGCGCTGGTCGTGTTCGAGGTGATGGTGCGGCCGCTGATCCGTATCGCGCTCGGGCGCCGGCAGCCGATGCGCCGCGTCGTCACCGCCCGTACCGTCGCGCCGATCACCTCGATCCCGGACCGCAAGGGATTCCTGCGGGGGCAGCTGATGCGCGACGAGGCGACCGGCGAGTACATGGTCCAAGCGCTCGGAGGGGCGGCGGGCGCGTCGTCGCACCTGCTGGCGACCCTGGCCGAGGCGAACTGCCTGGTGCTGATCGACCCGGAGGTGACCGAGGTGCGCACCGGTGATCCGGTGGACGTCGCGTTCCTCGGACAGCGCGGCTGATGAGCCGTCATCCGGGATGGCCGGCGGAGCTGGGCCCGCTGCGGGTGGCCGGCGGCCTGGTCACGGTGCGGCCGATCCGGCTGCGGGATGCGGCGGCGTGGAGCCGGTTGCGGGTCCGGGACCGGGCGCATCTCGAGCCGTGGGAACCCACCGGCGACGTGCCGTGGGAGATGCGCCATCACATCACCGTGTGGCCGGGACTGTACCGCAGCCTGCGGGCGGAGGCCCGCCGGGGTCACATGCTGCCGATGGCGATCGAGCTCGACGGCGAGTTCTGCGGGCAGGTCACCGTGGGCAACGTGGTGCGCGGCGCGCTGCGGTCGGCGTGGATCGGGTACTGGGTGGCCAAGCACGTCAACGGTCTGGGCGTAGCGACGGCGGCGGTGGCACTGGGGCTCGACCACTGCTTCGGGCCGGCCGGACTGCACCGGGTGGAGGCCACGGTGCGGCCGGAGAACGTCGCGAGCCGCGCGGTCCTGCGCAACGTGGGCTTCCGGGAGGAGGGCCTGCTGCAGCGCTACCTCGACGTCGACGGGCGCTTCCGCGACCATCTGCTGGTCGCCATGACGGTCGAGGAGGTTCCCGGAAGCGTGTCCGATGTGCTGATCCGGGGCGGCCGGGCCACCTGGGCCTGACCCTGTAACGCAGATTACGTGCATCGCTGCGTAGTAATACCCACACGGTCCTATATCTCTGTGACTAGAGTGAAGAGAGTGTCACATGATTCGCGTGACTCGTGTGACAGCTGTAGTCATCTGAGTCGGCGTTTCTGTCCGGGTGACGGCTTCCGGGCCGCTAACCTGACGGGGTCAGTGGCGTCGACGGACTGGTAGGCGACAACTGGGAGGAGGGCCGCCGAAATGCCGAACTCGCTCCTGTGGATCGGGCTGGTTGCCGTGTGGTTGTTCGTTCTGGTGCCCATGCTGGTCACGAAGCGCCCCCGTATTCGCCAGACGACCGACGCCGCACTCGCAACCAGGGTCCTGCACCGAGGTGACGACGAGCCACTCGCCCCGCGCGGGCCGGCCGCCGGTCATCGCACCGACCCCCACTGGCGCCCGAGTCGGGATTCCGCCCGTCCCACAGCCGGCGACGACTCCGGTCGCGCCCGCACGGTGGACGACCGCAGACACCGCCACCCAGCGGAGGACCGCATGGACACACAGCTCGACACCGACCACGACACCGACATCGACTTCGAGGACCGTCCCGACCGGGCTCCCGCCCGAGAGTTCGTGCCCCAGCGCCGCGGACGCGGCGGATTCGACCCGCAGGCCGACGCCATGGCCCGGGCCGCGCGCTACGAGTTCCGGCAGCGCACCATGCTCGGCCTGCTGTTCGCCGCGATCATGACCGCCGCCCTCGCCCTCATCGTCTCGTCGGCTCTGTGGTGGCTGTGCACGGTCGCGACGGTCGCCCTCGCCGGCTACCTGATCTACCTCCGTCGTCAGGTGCGTGTCGAGCAGGAGATCCGCCGCCGTCGCATGGCACGCCTGAACCGTTCGCGGCTCGGCGTCGAGTCACACAGTGACGACGAGCTGCGCCTGGTCCCGGCCCGGCTGCGACGCCCCGGCGCGGTGGTGCTCGAGGTGGACGACGAGGACCCGGTGTTCGAGCACCTGGACCACTACACGGACGACGAGCCCGCCTACGAGACGTACGAACCCCGCTACGACGCCGACGACTACCCGGTGCGCCGGGCATCCGGGGAGTAGCCACCGATCCGTTCGGGCCGAGCGAATGTATCGTTCATCTCCTCAGTGGTAGCGGGCGATACATTCGCTCGGGGGCGGTTCGTATTCAGCGCGCGGTGACTATGTGTGCCACGAGAGGCGCCGACACCGAGCCGTCCGCGCCGGTGAACCGGGCCAGCACCGATCGGGCCTCCGATGTGATCGCCTCGTACATCCCGGCGTCGAGCCGTTCGATCAGCGGGCTGCCCTCGACTTCGGTCGCCACCATCGCATCCACGGACGGGAACCGCGCGCTTCCGGTGTGCGTGGTGAACCGATCGACGGTGAGTCCGGCGTCGCGGAACCATCCCCGTAGCTCGTCGCGGTCCCCACAACTCCAGTAGGTGCCCAGGAGGGACGCCGCGGGCGGGCCGGCGTGCCGGACCGCGACGTCGACGAAGTCTCGGTATGCCGGCTGCTCGTCCAACGCGGCCGGCACGCACACGGCGACCACCTCCGTCGCTACGCGGCGCATCTCGCGCAGCGCCCGTACACGATCGGGAAAGAACATCAGCGCCATCTGACACAGCGCCGCATCGAACGAACCGTCCGCGAACGGCAGCGCGCCGGCGTCACCCCGGTGCCATTCGAGGTCGGGACGCAACCGCCGCGCCACCGCCAGCATGGCCTCGCTGACATCGACACCGGCCACCCGTCCCGACGGGCCTACCCGGTCGGCGGCTACGCGCGCGACGATCCCGGTTCCGCATGCCACGTCCAGCACCCGCGTGCCCGTCGTGACCGCAGCCTGGTCCAGCAGCCGTGGCGCCCACCGCGCGAAGATCGCGGGTACGAAGCGTGACTCGTACACCTCCGCGGCCGCCGGTGAAATCCCGAAGTTCTCGGTTGTGTTCGTCATACACCGAGGGTGGCGCCGCGCCCGGGTGCGGCGCATCGGGCAGGTGACCCATCTTCCGGGTGGGCGGCGGCATACGCGGCGGCCTCCGAGCGGTTCCGCACGCCGAGCTTGCGGAGGATGTGGCTCACGTGGTGCGCCACCGTCTTGCGGGAGACGAACAGCCGACCGGCGATCTCCGGATTCGTCAAGCCCACCGCGAGCAGGTCCAGTACCTCACGCTCGCGGGCGGTGAGGCCGCCGTCGGGGTCCGGGCCGGCACGAGTGGTGGCGCGGATGCCGGGGCCGCGCACCCCGAGACGCCGCAACAGGGCCGCGGAGCGGTCCGCGGCGGCGACGGCTCCGAGTTCCCGGAAGATCGTCACCGCCGTTCGCCCGCGTGCGGTCGCGAGGACAGGATCGTCGTTCATCGCCGACTCGGCCAGTTCGAGCAGGCATCGCGCCTCCTCGAACGGCGCCGAGCGCTCAGCCCAGCGAGCAGCGGCCGTCTCGAAGGCATCGACCGCGGCCGTCACGCAGCCCCGCGCCGCGGCAGTCAGCGCCGACGCCTCCGCGGCCTCGGGACCGTCGGGGTCGAGCGCCGCCGCGGTGATCGTCGCCGCGTTCAGGTCGCCCGTGGCCGCCTGGGCCCGGGCACACAGCAGGGACGCGGTGCCGCGACGTTCGAGCAGCCGCCGGGCGGTTGCGGGATCGCCGTCGGCGAGGGCGACCTCGGCGCGGGCGGTGTCCAGCTCCGCGGTCGGGCGGCGGGATCGGTCCAGCATCGCCCGGGCCTCGTCGAGCCGCCCCTGCCGGATCCGGAGCGTGGCGAGGGCCGCGGCGGCGCGCGCGTGGACGGCGGGGCAGACCTTCTCGTCGAGCGTGAGAACCGCCGTCAGGAGCCGGTCCGCCTCCGCCCAACGGCCCGCGGTGAGCAGCAGTGCCCCGTAGAGGGTGCGGCACTCGACGTACAGGAAGGGACACCCCCAGCGGGAGGTGAAGTCCTCGGCGACGCGGCACCACTCGTCGGCGCGACGGGTGTCGCCGGCGAGCGCACACGCGCCGAGCATGTCGCAGCAGACGAACACGACGGTGTCGAATCGGCGGTCCGCATCGCCCAGGGCGGCCGCCGCGGCCTCGTCCAGCAGCGCGAATCCGGGTTCCAGGTCGCCCCGGGCCACAGCCACGTGACCGGACTGGGCGAGTGCCACCAGTTCGAGATCCCGGTCGCCGCATCGGTGTGCGGCGTCCAGGGCGCGCGCCGCCCACGGCGCGGCCGCCGCGGCGTCCGGAAGCAGGCGGTGGGCGTGTGCCACCCAAACCAGGGCGTGCAACGCGCCCGGTGCACCCTCGGGCAGCAGTCGCTGCGCCCGGCGGACCCAACCGTGGGCCACCGACCGATTGCCGAAATCGGACGTGTAGCTGATGCTCAGCCACGCCGCGCAGCGAACCGCGCTCTCTCGGTCGCCGCTCCGGAAAGCCGTCGTGTAGGCCCTGCGATAGGCGGCGACGCTGTCGTCGAGGCGCCCGAGCCACCACGACGCCTCGCCGATGCCGAGCCACGTCGCCGGATCGTCGGTCGCGGCCGCCACCGACGTCAGGTCGGCCAGCGCGGCGGCCCACCGACCCTCCCGCAGGGCCTGTTCCCCGCGGAGGCGCACTGCATCCACAGGTCGATTGTCCGCCGCCGTGACCTGTGCCGATACCGCAATTTCGTCTCCGGCTCGCTGGTTTGCTACAGTTTGCGAGCGGTTCCGAACGGAACCCGCGGGGCTGTGGCGCAGTTGGTAGCGCGCTTCGTTCGCATCGAAGAGGTCAGGGGTTCGATTCCCCTCAGCTCCACCACCGAAGGGCGCCTCCCGGACAGGGAGGCGCCCTTCGTCGTCGATGCCGTGCTGCCGATTGCCGGCCGAACCGGCCCGAGGTCGGGGAGACTGTGTGGCATGGAACACAGAATGAGTGACGACGAACTGCGGCGCGCTATTCGAGTGCTCCGCGAACGTGCCGACAGCGCCCGCAGCGAAGGGCGCGAGGCCGACGCCGACGGCATCGAGGAGACGATCCGCAAGTACCAGGAGGAGATGGCCCAGCGCCTCTGACCCGTCCGCGCGCATCGGTGCCGCCCGCGCGCGTTCGTCGCGCACAGGACGCACTGTCGAGCGCACGGCCGGCGGTCCCATGCGCCTCCAGCCCCTCTCACCGCGGCGCCTGCGCGGCGCCGCGGCGGATCGCGTCGCGCTAAGGTGACCCGCACACGACGAATCGGGGGCGGAGATGGCGATCAAGGACCTGCGCGGCAGGAAGTTCCTCGTGACCGGGGCGGCCAGCGGCATCGGCCGGGCACTGGCCCTGGCCGCCGCCGCGGAGGGTGCCGAACTGGTGCTCACCGACCTCGCCGACGACGGTCTCGACGACACGGTGCGGACGGTGCGCGAGGGGGGTGGGTCGGTGCTGCACGCCGCCGCCCTCGACATCTCCGACTACGACGCGGTCACCGCCTTCGCCGCCGACGTCCACGACCGCGCCGGCACCCTCGACGTGGTCGCCAACGTCGCCGGAACGTCGGTGTGGGGCACGGTCGACGCCCTCGAGCACCGCCACTGGAAGCAGATGGTCGATGTCAATCTGATGGGCCCGATCCACGTCATCGAGAACTTCGTGCCCCCCATGATCGAGGCCGGCCGCGGCGGGCACCTCGTCAACGTCTCCTCCGCGGCGGGCCTGCTGGCCCTGCCGTGGCACGCGGCGTACAGCGCGAGCAAGTTCGGCCTGCGCGGGGTCTCCGAGGTGCTGCGCTTCGACCTGCACCGGCACCGTATCGGGGTCTCGCTCGTCGTGCCCGGCGCCGTGCGTACCCCGCTGGTGAACTCGGTGCAGATCGTCGGCGTGGACCGCGACCATCCTGCCGCCCGAAAGCTCACCGCGCGGTTCGAGCGGCACGCCGCGTCGCCGGAGAAAGTCGCCGGGTGCATTCTCGCCGGGATCCGGAAGAACCGTTTCCTGGTGTACACGTCGTTCGACGTGCGCTTCGGTTACTGGTGGGCCCGCAAGTTCGCGCCTCCGTACAACGTGGTGATGCAGCTCGCCAACAACTACTTCTCCCGCACGCTCGAGGCGGTGCGAACCCGCCGGTGACGCTCAGGCGGGCGTCTTGTCGAGGGCGAACTCGCGCAGCCGTGTTCCCGCCCGCAGCGCCTCCTGATCGTGCGTGACCATCACGACGGCGACGTCGCGTTCGCGTGCCATCCGTTCGAGCAGCTCGACGATCTCCCGGCTGCGCTCGGCGTCCAGCGCCGACGTCGGCTCGTCGACCAGCAGCACCGCCGGATCGTTGACGAGGCTCCGGGCGATCGCGACCCGCTGCCGCTGCCCGCCGGAGAGCTGGTGCGGGCGGCGGTCGGCCTGCTGCGTCAGGCCCACCGCGGCGAGCAGGTCGCGGGCGTGGGCCCGGTCGAGCCGTCGCCCGCTCAGGTGGGCGATCAGCGAGAGCTGTTCGGTGGCGGTCAGCGAGGGCAGCAGATTCGCCTGCTGGAACACGAAGCCGATCCGTTCGCGCCGCAGCCGGGTGCGGGCCGCCGCGTCGAGGCCCGTGGTGTCCACGCCGTCGAGGACGACCCGGCCGGAGTCGGGCACGGTGAGCAGCCCCGCGACGGCCAGCAGGCTCGACTTGCCGGATCCGGACGCACCGGTGACGGCGACCGTCTCGCCGGGCTCGGCGTGGAAGTCCAGGCCGTCGAGGACGCGCAGCGTGGCGTCGCCGTCGGGATAGGTGAGGACGATGTCGGTGAGCCGCACGCTCATGGTGGTGCCTTTCTCGAACGGGTCGGTGTCTCTCGAACAGCGGGGGTGTCTCTCGAACAGCTCAGTGGGCCGCGGCGAGCGCGGTGAGCGGGTCGACGGACCCGATGCGTGCGACGGCCGCCGCGGCCCCGAGGAGGCCGACGCCGACCAGCGCGACGAACGGCAGCACGGTTGTGGCCGCGCTCAGCGTGAACGGCACGACGGTGGCTGCGGCCGCTCCCGCGGCTGTCGCGGCGACGGTGCCCAGGCCGGTGCCGAGCACGAGCACCACCGCGGCCTGTCCGAGGGCGTCGCGCAGCAGATAGGAGGTGGAGGCGCCCACCGCGCGCAGCACCGCGATGTCCCGGCTGCGCTGGACGGTCCACACCGTGAAGAACGCACCCACCACGAGGGCGCCGACGACGAGCAGCATGCCCTGCATCAGCAGCAGCGACCCGCGTTCGGAGGTGTACGAGCCGATGGTGTTCAGGGTCGCGGACGTGTCGAGAACGCTCGTGCCGGTCGCGGTCGCGGCCGCGACCGCGTCGAACCCGGGACCGGTCCGCAGCGCGATCACCGTCCCGTCGGCGCCGGCCGTCGCGGGGAGTTCGCGCCAGGTGCCGAGGTCGAGCCACACCACGGGCTGATGGCTGTAATAGGAGTCCTCGACGAGAGCGGTGAGGGTGACCTCACGCCCGCCGACGGTCAGGACGGTGCCCGGCGACCAGCCGTTGTCGGCGGCGAGTTGCGCGTCGACCGCCGCCGTCGCCGGGCGCAGGGCCGCCGGTGCCGCGAAGGAGCCGGGAACGACCCCGAACAGTGCCGCCATCACCTCACGCCCGCCCGCACCGACTCGTCCGGGGGCAACGCCGAGCACGGCAGTGTCGGTGACGCCGGGTTGCGCGGCGAGGGCGGTGCGCTGCGCGTCCGTGACGGTGGACTCCCCGAACGACAGGTCGGACGGATCGGTGCCACCGCCGTCGAGGGCGAAGTGCTCGGCGCCGATGCCGCGGATCGCGGCGACCGACTGGTTGCCCAGGCCCGCGGTGAGGCCGGAGAGCATGACGACGAGAAACGAGACCAGGACGAGCACCGCCGACATGACGGCGAAGCGCCCCGTGGCGAAGCGCAGATCGCGCAGTGCGAGGAACATGAGTTCCACGGTGCCCGGTGCGGCGATGCCGGCGCATCGCCCGGTGGATGGGTTCCCGGATCAATCGAAAGTGGGAGGCGGCGGCGTGCGCGGCGGTGTTAGCGTCGGTGAAATGCAGACCGCCCGACAGCACCGCCCCGAGGGGACGGTCCCGGTGCTACGTGCGATGCAGCTGGGCCAGCACGCGCTGTTCGTACTGCTGCTGCTCGTCGGGCTGCTGCGCGGCGGCGGCACCCCGGGGGTGCTGGTCCTCGCGGGCGCCGAATTCGCCTGGTACGTCTCGGGGCTGTGGTTCGCCCGGCGCGGGTCCCGCGGCGGGATCTGGCTGGCGGTGCTGCTGGCCGGCTGGCTGGCGCTGGTGGTGCTCGCACCGGATTTCGTGTGGCTCGCCTTCGCGCTGTTCTTCTTGTGCTTCCACCTGCTGCCCACGATCGCCGCGTTCGCCGCGACGGCGGCGCTGACCGCGGTCGCGATCGCCGCGAGCCTGGGCCACGGCACGGCCAACGCCACGGCCGCCGTCGTCGGCCCGTTGTTCGGGGCGCTCGTCGCGTCCGGCACGGCCCTGATCTACCGGCAGCTCGTGCGCGACGCCGAGCAGCGCGACGCGCTGCTCGCCGAGCTCACCGAGGCACACCGCGAACTGCTCGACGCCCAGGACGAGCTGGTGCGGTTGCAGCGGGAGACCGGTGCCACCGCCGAGCGGGCCCGGCTGGCACGCGACATCCACGACACCCTCGCCCAGGGCTTCTCGTCGATCCTGCTGCTCGCCCGCGCCGGGCTGCGGGCCGGCGACGACACCGCGGCGCTGCTCGGCCGGATCGAGGAGACGGCGCGGCGCAATCTCGTCGAGGCCCGCCGGGTCGTCGACAAGCTGCGTCCGTCCGATCTCGACGATGCGCCGCTCGCGGCGGCCCTCGGCCGCATCCTGGACCGGTTGCGTGCCGACACCGGCATCGACGCCGAACTGCGCGTGGACGGCGAAACTCTACCGCTGCCAACGGGGTTCGACGTCGCGCTGCTGCGGGTGGCGCAGAGCGCGCTGGCGAACGTCCGGCTGCACGCCCACGCGCGGCGCGTGCGGGTCACCCTCGCCTACACCCCGGACGAGGTCCGGCTCGACGTGGTCGACGACGGCGTCGGCTTCGACGTCCGCGACACGGGCTCGGGCGGTGGGTTCGGGCTCACCGCCATGCGGGAGCGGCTCGCCGAGCTGGGCGGCACGGTCTTCCTCGAGTCGGCGCCGGGCGACGGAACCGCCGTGGCGGCAACGCTTCCCGTGCGGGTACTGCCGTGATCCGGGTACTGCTCGTCGACGACCATCCCGTCGTGCGGGCGGGGCTGCGTGCCCTCCTCGCGTCGGAGCCCGGGCTCGAGGTGGTGGCCGAGGCTGCGTCCGGTCGGGAGGCCGTCGCGCAGAACGCGGCGCACCGCCCGGACGTGGTGCTGATGGACCTGCGGCTCGGGCCCGGGATGGACGGGGCGCAGGCGACGGCCGAACTGGCTTCCGCGCCGGATCCGCCGAAGGTGCTGGTGCTGACCACCTACGACACCGACTCCGACATCCTGCGCGCGGTCGAGGCGGGGGCGGCCGGATATCTGCTCAAGGACGCCGACCCGGCCGTGCTCGTCGACGCGGTGGCCCGGGCCGCCCGGGGCGAAACAGTGCTGGATCCCGGTGTGGCGCAACGGCTCTACCGCAGCATGCAGACGCCGCGGGTGGAGCTGAGCGCCCGCGAGATCGACGTGCTCGGCGCGGTGGCGCGGGGGCTCTCCAACCGGGCCGTCGCCAAGGAACTGTTCGTGAGCGAGGCCACCGTCAAGTCCCATCTGGTGCATGCCTTCTCGAAGCTGGGCGTGGACTCGCGCACCGCGGCGGTCGCGGCGGCGCGCGAGCGCGGCCTGCTGTGAACGGTTATCCGGCGCGTCGCAGCCGGGCGTGCAGGTGGTGGGTGAGCGGGGTCTGCGCGTGCGCCATCCACAGGTCGTAGGACAGTTCGTCGCCGTCGAGGACGAACCGCCGTCGCAGCTCGTGCACCGGCTTGGCGTGGGGAGAGCGCTCGAGGTGCACGGTGGTGAAGTCGAGGACGCCGTGGGTGAGCCGCGACCGCTGGATCTCCACGAACCCGGTCGGCTGGGAGACGAGCAGCTCCACCTCGTGATCGGCGAGACGGAGGTATCCGTTCTCGGTGTGCATCGGCTGACCGGTGCCCGGGTTCTTCGTGCGGCTGACGTACATCAGGAACGGCTTGCCCGGGGTGGGGGTGAACTCGATGGTCTCGTCGTAGGTGAAGTCCTCGATGGTGGGGTAGTGGCCTTCGCCGCCGCCCACCCAGCGGCCGGCGAAGGCGGAAAGATCACCGAGCGGGCCGGTGTCGGTCATGTGGGTCTCCTCGGTCGTCGGGCACCGTCGATCCTGCCATCGCCGGGCGGGCACCCGGCCGGCTTCGCGGAGTTTCGGCGCGCCGCGCGGCGGCCCGCGGCATTACGGTCTAATCCATGAACGCTCAGCTGGGTGTGGATTCCGAGGTGGGGTCGCTGCGGGCGGTGCTGATGCACCGGCCGGGCGCGGAGCTCGAACGCCTGACTCCCCGCAACAACGACCAGCTGCTGTTCGACGCGCTGCCGTGGGTGGCACGGGCGCAGGAGGAACACGACGCGTTCGTCGACCTGCTGCGCGGGCGGGGGGTGGAGGTGCTGCTCCTGTCCGACCTGCTCACCGAGACCCTCGAGGTCAGCGGGGCCGCCCGCGTCCAGGGGGTGTCGTCCGCGGTGGATCCGCGCCGGCTCGGGCACGGGCTGGCACAGGAACTCGCCGCCCACCTGCGCGCGATGTCCGCCGCGGATCTCACCCGCGTCCTCGTCGCGGGCATGACGTTCGACGAACTGCCCGCCGCGGGCCTCGGAGCCGCGCCGTCGCTGGTGCGGTTGATGCATCACGGAGCCGACTTCGTGATCGAGCCGCTGCCGAACCTGCTGTTCACCCGCGACTCGTCGTTCTGGATCGGCCCGCGGGTCGCGATCCCCACCCTGGCACTGCCGGCCCGACGCCGGGAAGCCTCGATCACCGATCTGATCTACGCGTTCCATCCGCGGTTCCTGGGGGTGCGCCGCGCCTACGAATCGCACACGGCGCCGGTCGAAGGCGGCGACGTGCTGCTGCTCGGCCCGGGAGTCGTGGCCGTGGGCGTGGGGGAGCGCACGACACCGGCGGGTGCGGAAGCGTTGGCGCGCAGCGTCTTCGAGGACGGTCTCGCGCACACCGTGCTGGCGGTGCCGATCACGCAGCAGCGGGCCTCGATGCATCTGGACACCGTGTGCACCATGGTGGACGTCGACGCCGTGGTGATGTACCCCGCGGTGCGGGAAACGTTGCAGGCCTTTACTCTGCGCCGGGAGAACGGCGACGTCCGGATCAGCGGGCCGCGCGGGTTCCTCGAGGCGGCCGCCGACGCGATGGGCATCGAGAAGCTTCGCGTCATCGACACCGGCCTCGATCCGGTCGTCGCCGAGCGTGAACAGTGGGACGACGGCAACAACACCCTCGCCCTCGCGCCCGGCGTGGTGGTCGCCTACGAACGCAACATCGAGACCAACACCCGCCTCGAGGACGCGGGCATCGAGGTGCTGCGCATCGCCGGGTCCGAACTGGGCTCCGGACGCGGCGGGCCGCGCTGCATGTCCTGCCCGCTCGCCCGCGGCTGACCGGCGCGTCCGGCGCGGGCGAGCGGCCGGAACCTAGAGGATCTCGCGCACCTTCTCCACCGGGCGGGCGAGGACGGTGCCCTTGTCGGTGACCACGATCGGCCGCTCGATGAGGATCGGGTGCTTCACCATCGCGTCGAGCAGCTCGTCCTCGGAGGCGTCTGTCAGGTTCAGCTCCGCGAACAGTGCCTCCTTCCGCCGGATCGCCTGGCTCGGCACGAGCCCGGCGTCGTCGAGCAGCTTGCGCAGCCCGTCGCGCGACGGCGGGGTTTCGAGGTACTTGACGACGGTCGGCTCGAGGCCCGCCTCCTGCAGCACCTTCAGGGTGTTGCGGGACGTGCTGCACCGGGGGTTGTGGTAGATCGTCGCGGTCGTTGCCATGGCCACATTCTGCCGTGCCGCACCCGCTCCGGTTGAGTGCGGCGCGGCCGGTCTCTACCATCGTCCGGCGTCGGCGAGGGACAGGAGAGGTGTCGTGCTGAAGGGATTCCGGGATTTTCTGCTGCGCGGGAACGTGGTCGAGCTCGCCGTCGCGGTGGTCGTCGGTGCCGCGTTCACGGCGATCGTCACCGCCTTCACCAACCACATCGTCAACCCGCTCGTGGCCTCGGTGGGCGGCGCGAACGAGTACGGCTGGGGATTCCAGATCACCTCGAGCCCGGAGACGTTCGTCAACATCGGTGCCGTGGTGTCGGCAGTGATCAACTTCCTGCTGATCGCCGCGGTCGTCTACTTCGTGCTGATCCTGCCGGTGAACACCGCCAAGGCCCAGTTCGCCCCCAAGGAGGAGGGCGACAAGCCGCTGAGCGAGACCGACCTGCTGATCCAGATCCGCGATCTGCTCGAGACCGGCAGCTACACCCGCGCCGCGGACGCCGACGAGGACAAGGCGCGGGTCTGAGGCGGCCCCGCGGCGCAGTCGGGGACGGTCGGCCCGCACTGTTAGCCTCGACGCACCACCTGCCCACCTGAGGACGCCCCGATGCTCGACATCGTCATCGACCCCGACTCGCCGGTCCCGCCGTACGAGCAGCTGCGCCAGCGGATCGTCACGATGGTGCGGCGCGACGAGCTGATCGCCGGCACCAAGCTTCCCACCGTCCGCGGGCTGGCCGAACACCTCGGCATCGCCCCGAACACCGTGGCCAAGACCTACCGGGAGCTCGAGCACCTCGGCATCATCGAGACGCGGGGCCGGGCGGGCACGTTCGTAGCCGAGTCCGGTGACCCCACCCGCACGCTCGCCCAGCGCGCCGCCACCGGCTACGTCCGCGAACTGCGCACCCTCGGCATGTCCGACGACGAGGTGCTCGAGTTCGTCGTCGCGGCGCTGCGGGGCGCGTGACTCGTCCGAATTCCCGCTGGGGCGGTGACGGTTGCGCTCGGCAGGGAAGTGGACGAGGTTTACATCATGGGCCTTCCGGACGAACCGACGAATCCGCACGACGCTCCGCCTGGCCGGCTCGTTTCGGTTCGCCCGGGCGGGTTGCGCCTACGGACCGCGCCGGTGATCGATCCGGCCGTGTTCGTCCCGACGGCCCTGATCGTGGTGTCGATCGTCGTCTGGGGACTGCTCGCACCGGACAATTTCGCCGCCGTGACGGGGGCGGTACTGGACTGGCTGGTGGTCAACCTGGGGTGGCTGTTCGTGCTCACCGCGTCGGGTTTCGTGGTCTTCTCGATCTGGCTGGCCCTGAGCCGGTTCGGACGGATCCCGCTCGGCAAGGACGACGAGGTGCCGGAGTTCCGCACCGTCAGCTGGATCGCCATGATGTTCAGCGCCGGTATGGGCATCGGCCTGATGTTCTTCGGTGTCGCCGAGCCCCTGGCCCATTTCGTGACACCGCCGCCGGGCACAGCCGGGGGCGTGGGACCGGCGATGGCGACGACGATGTTCCACTGGAGCCTGCACCCGTGGTCGATCTATGCCGTGGTGGGTCTGGCCATCGCCTACGGCACCTACCGCAAGGGGCGTAAGCAGCTGATCAGTTCCGCCTTCCTGCCGCTGCTCGGCCGTCGCGCCGAGGGACCCGTCGGGAAGGTCATCGACATCCTCGCCCTGTTCGCCACGCTGTTCGGCACCGCCGCGTCGCTCGGCCTCGGGGCCCTGCAGATCGGGTCCGGCTTCGCGGTGACCGGTTGGCTCGACGAGACGGGGGTGCTGCTGCTGGTGGCGATCATCGCGCTGCTCACAGCAGCCTTCGTCGCCTCCGCGGTGTCCGGTGTGGCTCGTGGCATCCAGTGGCTGTCCAACATCAACATGGTGCTCGCGCTCGCGCTCGCCGCGTTCGTCTTCGTGGTCGGCCCCACCGTGCTGATCCTGAATCTCGTACCCACCACCCTCGGCGCCTATGCCGCCGATCTGGCCCGCATGTCCGCTCGTACCGCGGCGTCGAGCCCCGAGGTCGCCGAGTGGCTCTCCTCGTGGACCGTCTTCTACTGGGCATGGTGGATCTCGTGGACGCCGTTCGTCGGGATGTTCCTGGCCCGCATCAGCCGTGGCCGCACCGTCCGCCAGTTCGTCGTAGGGGTCATCGTCGTTCCCAGCACGGTGAGCCTGGTGTGGTTCGCGGTGTTCGGTGGTGCGGCCATCGGCGAGCAGCGCGACGGCCTCGGCCTGGCCGACGTCGGCACGACCGAGGCGCAGTTGTTCGGCATGCTCGACAATCTGCCGCTGTTCACGATCTCGGCCGCCGTCGTGATGGTGCTCGTGGCCATCTTCTTCGTCTCGGGGGCCGACGCCGCATCGATCGTGATGGGCACACTGTCCCAGCGCGGCACACTCTCCCCGCACCGTCGGGTCGTGGTGTTCTGGGGTGTGCTCACCGGCGGCGTCGCCGCCCTGCTCCTGTGGACGGGCGGTGCCGATGCCCTCACCGCCTTGCAGACCATGACGATCATCGCGGCGGCGCCGTTCGTGCTCGTCATGGTGGGTCTGTGCGTGTCCTTGTACCGGGACCTGTCGCGGGACCCGCTGGTGTCCCCACGCGGTCGGCGGTTGCTGCGGCGCGCCGAGTACCGGTCCCCGGCGCGGCGCGGAGAAGAACGGACGTCGAATGAGTAGTGCCGTGCCGGCGCGGATCGCGTTCGCGGTCGAGGCCATGGACCCGCAGCCGGGCAGCGACGTGCTCGAGATCGGCTGCGGTGGGGGTGTCGCCGTCGCACTCGTGTGCGAGCGGCTGCGCCGCCGCGGCCGTGTCGTCGGCGTGGACCGCTCGGCCACGCAGATCGATCGGGCTCGTCGCCGCAACCGGGACGGACTCGACGTCGGGCTCGCCGAACTGCGCGTCGGCGAATTCCCCGGCGTCGACCTGCCGGGATCGTTCGACCTGGTCTTCGCCGTCAACGTCCCCGGTTTCCGCAGCGACGACCCGGCCGTGCCGACGGCCGTCGCGTCGCTGCTGCGACCCGAGGGCGAGTTGTGGGTGTTCGACGAACCGCCGCCCGGCCTCGCCCTCGGACCGGTGTCGATGCGGATCAGCGCGCTGCTCTCGCGCTGCGGCTACGCGATCGTCGACATCGTCGAGCGCGACCGGACCATCGGCGTGCGGGCCGCGCCGGCGGACGTCACCGCCAGCTCGGCAGCCACAACTGCTGCTGCCACGTCTCCACGGTGATCGGCGCTGCGGTGAGGATCGGCCACAGCCACACGAAGTTCGCCACCACCAGGCCGACGTAGAGGCACACGACCAGCAGGCCGGTCGAGCGTCGCTCGGCCGAGGCCCGCGGCGAGCCGAGGACGTCGCCGAGCACCAGCGCCAGCCCCATGACTAGGAAGGGCGCGAGCGGGACCGCGTAGAAGTAGTACATCTGCCGGTCGAGCGTCGCGAACCACGGCAGCAACGTCGCCGCGTAACCGGTGAGCACCGCGGCCCACCGCCAGTCCCGCCGCACCAGCAGCTGCCACCCACCCCACGCGAGCATCGGCAGCGCCAGCCACCACATCGCCGGGGTGCCCACCAGCATGACCGCCTTGACGCACTGCTCGCCGCCGCACCCACGGATCTGCTCGCCGTCGGCGAAGTAGTACAGCATCGGACGCAACCCCATCGGCCACGTCCACGGCTTGGACTCCCAGGGATGCAGGTTGCCGGCCGAGTTCGTCAGCCCCGAGTGGAACTCGAGCACGGAGGCGCTGTAGTACCACAGCGACCGCAGGGCGTCCGGCACGAATGTGAACGCCCCGTCCGTGCCGATCTGACGACCCACCGCGTGCCGGTACACCCCGGTCTCGCCGGCGAACCACGCCCAGAACGTCGCCAGGTACACCCCGAGCGGCACCACCACCAGCGCGTACAGCGCCGGACCGACGTCGCGCAGCCCGGTCCCGAGCCACGGCCGTCGCACGCCGTAGGCCCGGCGGGCGGCGACGTCGAACGCCACCGACATCAGCCCGAAGAACGCGATCAGATACAGCCCCGACCACTTGGTGCCCACCGCCAGACCCAGCAGCACACCGGCCCCGAACCGCCACCACCGCACGCCCAGCCGGGGACCGCACACCGTGTCGGCGATGCGTCCCTCGGCGTGCACGCGCGCCATGCGTTCCCGCACCTCGTCCCGGTCGACGACCAGGCACCCGAACGCGGCGACCGCGAACAGCGCCAGGAAGATGTCCAGCATCCCGAGGCGCGACGAGACGAACGTGACGCCGTCGGCGATCAGCAGGATCCCCGCCAGGCCGCCCAGCAGGGTCGAGCGGGTCAGCCGCCGCACGATCCGCACCACCAGCAGGACCAGCAGCGTCCCGGCGACGGCGGCGGAGAACCGCCACCCCCACCCGTTGTAACCGAACAGCGCCTCGCCGAGCGCGATGAGCTGCTTGCCCACCGGCGGGTGCACGACGAGGCCGTAACCGGGGTTGTCCTCGATCCCGCCGCCGGTGAGCACCTGCCAGCCCTGCGGGACGTAGTGCTTCTCGTCGAACACCGGCGTCTTCGCGTCGGTGGGGTAGTGCAGCATCGTGAACCGGGTGATCGCCGCGATCGCGGTGACGAACAGCGTCACCACCCAGCCCCGGCCGCGGTCGACCGGACCGAAATCCGGTGCGGGCACCGTCGGGCCCGGGCTGTTCATCCGGCGGCGGTCCGATGCCACGGCAGGGCGCTCGTCCGTCACGGTCACGTCCCGATCGTAGGCTGAGACGCATGCAGGCAGACAATCCGGGACAGGGCCGGCTCGTGCTCGCCGCCACCCCCATGGGCGACATCGGCGACGCCTCGAAACGGCTCTGCGACGCGCTCGGCAGCGCCGACGTCGTCGCGGCCGAGGACACCCGTCGCACCAGGGCGCTCGCCGCCGCGCTGGGGGTCACCGTCACCGGACGGGTGGTCAGCTTCTACGACCAGGTGGAGGCCGCCCGGACGCCGGCGTTGGTCGCCGACGTCGAGGCCGGCAAGACGGTGCTGCTGGTCACCGACGCCGGCATGCCGTCCGTCAGCGACCCCGGCTACCGCCTGGTGTCGGCGTGCGTCGCGGCCGGGCTGCCCGTCACGTGCCTGCCCGGCCCGTCCGCGGTGACCACCGCACTCGCGCTGTCCGCGCTGCCGGTCGAGCGGTTCTGCTTCGAAGGCTTCCCACCGCGCAAGGCCGGGGCCCGTCGCGCCTGGCTGCAGACCCTCGCCGCCGAGCCGCGCGCGGTGGTGTTCTTCGAGGCCCCGCATCGCCTCGCCGCGTGCCTCGCCGACGCCGTCGACGTGCTCGGCGGGCAGCGGCGCGCCGCGGTGTGCCGGGAGCTGACCAAGACCTACGAGGAGGTGCGTCGCGGCACGCTCGCCGAGCTGGCGCAGTGGGCGGCCGACGGTGCGCGCGGCGAGATCACCGTCGTGCTCGAGGGCGCGTCGGCGCAGGTCGCGGAACCGGCCGAGCTGGTCGACGCGGTGGAACGGTTGGTGGCGGACGGAGTGCGGCTGAAGGACGCGTGCGCGCAGGTGGCGACGTCCGGGGTGTCCAAACGCGAGCTGTACGACGCGGTACTGGCCGCGCGGCAGGACGAGCCGTCGTCGTAGACTCTGCCCCTTACCGCGCAGCAGGAGGTACGGATGGAGTCGGTGAACGAATTCCTCGTCGAGGTCGCGTCGGTGGTATGGGGGCCGTACTTGCTCATACCGCTGCTGCTGGGCACCGGCGTGATCCTGACGGTGCGGCTGCGGGGCGTGCAGTTCCGCAAGCTGTGGCCGGCCCTGCGGCTCGGGCTGATCATCCGCAAGGACCCGGACGCCACCGAGGGTGACATCTCCCAGTACCAGGCGCTGACGACCGCGCTGGCCGCCACCGTGGGCGTCGGCAACATCGCCGGTGTCGCCACTGCCATCTACTTCGGCGGCCCGGGCGCCCTGTTCTGGATGTGGGTCACCGGTCTCGTCGGCATGGCCAGCAAGTACTCGGAGGCGTTCCTCGGCGTCAAGTACCGCGTCACCGACGCCAAGGGCGAGCAGTCCGGCGGCCCGCAGTACTACCTGGCCCGCGCCATCCCCAACAAGTTCGGCCTGGCGCTGAGCCTGATGTTCGCGGTGTTCGCCGTGCTCGCCAGCTTCGGCATCGGCAACATGACGCAGGCCAACACCGTCGCCACCCAGATGGACTCCACCTTCGGGGTGCCCACCTGGTTGTCCGGCATCGTCATGACGGTGCTCGCCGCCGCGGTGCTGCTCGGCGGCATCAAGTCCATCGGCAAGGTCACCGCCGGGTTCGTGCCCGCGATGATCCTGCTGTACGTCGGCGCCGGGATCATCGTCCTCGCGGTCAACATCACCGACATCCCGCAGGCGTTTGCCCTGGTGTTCTCGGACGCGTTCACCGGGACCGCCGCGACCGGCGGCTTCATCGGCTCGGTGTTCATGATCGCCCTGCGTTACGGCGTGGCCCGCGGCATCTTCTCCAACGAGTCCGGTATGGGCAGCGCCGCGATTGCCGCCGCCGCGGCGCAGACCACCCATCCGGTGCGGCAGGGCCTCGTGTCGATGACCCAGACGTTCATCGACACGATCATCGTCGTGACCTTCACGGGCATGGTCATCATCACCACCGGCGCCTGGAAGTCCGGCGAGCAGGGCGCGGCGATGACCTCGCTCGCCTTCTCGGAGGGCCTCGGCGGCGACTGGGGTAGCTGGATCGTCACGATCTCCGTGGTGTTCTTCGCCTTCTCGACGATTCTCGGGTGGTCGTACTACGGCGACCGCTGCGTCGAACGCCTCGTCGGCCGGGGCGGCGTCCTCCCGTACCGGGCGATCTTCGTGCTCGTCGTCTACGTCGGCGCCACCACCGAGCTCGAGGTGGTGTGGAACTTCTCCGATGTGATGAACGGGCTGATGGCACTGCCCAACCTGGTCGGCCTGCTCGTCCTCTCGGGTCTCATCGCCCGCGAGACGAAGGAGTACCTCGCCCGCGATCCGTACCTGCTCGGCGAGAAGAACAGCAGCACGCCGGCCCGGTAGGCGCGACCGGCCGCCGCTACGGCGCGGCCGAGGAGAGCGCGACGATCAGCAACACGGCGACGGCCACGATCAGGGCCGCGACCAACGTGGGCGGAACTCCGTTGACGATCCGGTCGACGAGCTTGTACACGATCCCTCGGTTCGGGTCGCGCGCTGCCTTCCCTCCGCATCGGGCGGAACCACCCCTCGTCGGGTTCCGGCCGGTGCGGAGGTGCAGCGCGTCGCGGGGTCTTCCCGCTCGGGAACAACTCTGTCGGGTGCATCCGGGGCGACCAACCGGTTCGCGGGCCGATCGCGATATCATCCCAGGTCAGGACTGGTGAGGAATTTTTCCGCAGCGGACGATCCGGGCCCGCGAGGGGTGCGGAGCAGGGAGGATGCGGGAGATGGAACCGGCGGACGAGCGAACCGAGGCGGAGCCGCGGCAGGTGTTCGCCGACCAGCTCCGGATTCTGTTCGCGGCGGCGGGACGTCCCGCACTCAAGAAGGTCTCCTCCGAGGCGTCGGCCGTCGCCCGCGCCGTGGGCAGCGATCGCACCGTGTCCGTGCAGCGGCTCAGCGACTGGCGATCCGGCGCCCGGGTCCCCGCCACCTTCGAGGCGATCCGCCCGGTCCTGGTCGTCCTGATCCGGTCCGCCCGGGCCCTGCACGCTCAGCCGCCGGCGCCCGGCCTCTACTCGATGAAGCAGTGGGAGCGGTGGTGGGAACTCGCCCGGGGACCAGCCGGGCGGGCCCGGGCGGAGACGTCCGAGGTGCCCGCCGCGGCGCCGCCCACCGGGGTGCGGCCCTACCGGGGCCTCGAGGCGTACCGCGAGCGGGACGCACAGCTGTTCTTCGGCCGGAGCCGGAGTGTGCGCGAGCTCGTCGAGACCGTCGTCGCCGCCCACGGGCACGGCATCGTCGTGGTGACCGGAGCCTCCGGCGTCGGCAAGTCCTCGCTCGTGCAGGCCGGCCTCATCCCGGAACTGTGCCGCGACGGCCGCTGGCGGCCGGTGGTCCTGACTCCGGGGCGGCACCCCGTGGCGCAGCTCGTCGAGTGCATACCCGACCTCGCCGAGATCCCGGACGCGGACGAGCCCTCCGCCGTCGCGCGGCTGCGCGCCGCCGCCGACCGTCAGGGCAGCTCGGGCCTGCTGATCGTCGTCGACCAGATCGAGGAGCTGTTCACCCACTGCGAGGACCCGGCCGAACGCTCGGCGTTCCTGGCGCTCCTCGATCGGGCCGCGACCGTGGGCGACGGCGACACCCCGATCGCGGTGGTGGCCACTCTGCGGTCGGACTTCTACGAGCGGGCCGTGACGTATCCCGTGCTGGCCCGGGCGCTGGAGCGGCACAGCAAGACGGTCCAGCCCCTGACCCGCGACGATCTGGTGGAGGTGATCTCCGCACCGGCGCGGCTGCTCGGCCTGCGGTTCGAGCCGGGGCTGGTGGAGCTGATCCTGCACGACCTCGGCGTGCTGACCGCCGACGACGTCGGCGGGGCGGAGCTGCCGCTGCTGTCGCACCTGCTCGACACCCTGTGGGAACGCCGGCGCGGCGGCCACCTGACCGTGGCCGGCTACGGCGCCACCGGCGGGGTGCGCGGATCGATCGCCGCCAGCGCGGAACGCGCCTGGGAGGAGCTCGACGACCGTGGCCGGCGCCTCGCTCGCGCGATGCTCGTGCACCTGGTCTACGTGACCGACACCGGCACCGACGTGAAGATCCGGCGTCCGCTGGACCGGTTGCTCGCCGTGGCCGGAGACGACGTCGACGCGGGGCGCCGGGTGGTCGACCACTTCGTCGCCGCTCGGGTCCTCGTCGTCGACGCGGGCAGCGTCGAGCTGCTGCACGACGCCGTGATCGACGCCTGGCCGCGTTTGAAGTCCTGGATCCAGGCGGACCGCTCGTACGCGGCGCTGCGCCAGCAGATCGAGGCGGACGCCGCCGGGTGGGTCGCGGGACGTCGGCATGCGGACCTGCTCTACCAGCGCGGCCGAATGGACCTCATCGCCGAGCACGAGGCCGGGGACCTCGCGGGGGGGACGCAGGCCGTCGGCGTCGAGGCCGCGCTGAGCCCGACCGCGGTGGCGTTCCTCCGGGAGTCGCGGCGGCAGATCCGCCGGCGGGCCCGGATCCGCAACGGCGCGATCGCCGCCCTCGTGTTGTCCACGATCGTCGCGGTGGTGATGGGGACGCTGGCCTGGGCGGGCAAGAACCGCGCGGAGGCCGAGCGCAGCGCCGCCCAGTTCCAGCAGGTCGTCGCGCTCGCCGACTCCATGCGCGAGAAGGACCCGTCCACCGCGGCCCAGCTGGCGCTCGCGGCGTGGCAGCTGCAGCCGGACAGCGAGGTCGCGTACTCGCGGCTCGTCGCGACCGAGCAGATGCCGCTGGCGCTGCCCCTCGAAGGCCACAGTGGTCCCGTCTACGGGGTGGCGATCGCGCCGGACGGCACGACCCTCGCCTCGGCCAGCGACGACGGCAGCGTGCGGTTGTGGGACCTGTCCGACCGGACCGCCCCGCGGCCGCTCGGAGCGCTGGTGTCGGACGAGCCCGAGTATCTGGCATCGGTCTCGTTCAGCCCGGACGGCACCCTGCTCGCGGCGGGTGGGGCGACGGGTGCGGTGTGGATCTGGGACGTCACGGATCGCGACCGGCCCGTCGCCCTGCTCACCGCCGAGATGCTCGTGCCGGAGGTCATCCACAACGTGCGGTTCAGCCCGGACGGCCGGTTGCTCGCCGTGCCGTACGACAACGGGTCGGTGGTGCTCGTCGACACGAGCGAACCCCGGACGCGGGGATTTCCCCGCACCGTCCTGCCCGCGCACGGGGCGGCCGTGCGGACCGTGGCGTTCCACCCCGGCGGCACCGTGCTGGCCACGTCGAGCGACGATCGCTCGGTGCGGTTGTGGGACCTGACCGATCCGGCCGCCGCCGCGCCCCTCGGCGAGCCGCTGACCGGTTTCCGCGACGTGGCGCATTCCGTCGCGTTCGCCCCCGACGGCCGGACCCTCGCGGTCAGCAGCGACGACGGCGTCCTCACGCTGTTCGACACCGCCGAGCCCGGGGCGGTACGGCCGGTCGGCCCGCCCGTGCAGGCGCACACCGGTGGGGTGTGGACCGTGGCGTTCGCGCCCGACGGCCGCACCCTGGCGAGCGCGTCGTGGGACGGGACCGCGAAGCTGTGGTCGATCGACTCGGAGACGCGAGCGGTCGACGAGATGCGGCCGGCCCTCGCCGGCAACGGCGGCGGCGTCCCGGCGCTCGCGTTCACCCCCGACGGTGCCGCGCTGGTCACCGGCGGTCACGACGGCACCATCCGGGTTTGGACGCTGCCGCGCGGACGCGTCCCGGTCGCGGATTCCGCCCTGACCCTCCCGGCGATCGATCGCACCGGCTCGCTCGTCGCGACCGGGGGCTACAACCCCACCGTGCCGCTGTGGCGGATCGGTTCCGACGGGCGCTGGTCACCGCTCGGTGCCGTGAACCGCCCGCGACCGCTGGGGGGTGCGGTGACGACCGCCCTGTCTCCCTCCGCCGCGACCTTGGCCACGGCCTCGACGACGGACGGCGAGGTCCACCTGTGGGACGTCCGGGACCCCACCGTTCCGCGGCTCTGGGCGAACCCGATCGTCACCGAGACCCGGTTCACGTCCGAACTCGCATTCGGTCCCGACGGCACCACCCTCGTCACGGGAGACGACGACCACTCCCTCGTGCTGTGGGACGTGTCGGATCCGGCGCGTCCGGTGAGCCGGGGAGCGCCGCTGCGGGGTCCGACGAACCTCATCCGCGCGGCGGCGTTCGCGCCGGACGGCCGGCACCTGGTGGTGGCGAGCGCGGACGGCTCGCTCTACGCCTGGAACGTCGCCGATCCCGCGGCCCCGGTCGCGGTGCCGGTGTCGGACGGCCATGCCACCGGCGTCAACGCCCTCGCGTTCAGCGCCGACGGCAACGTCCTGGCCACCGGCGGCGACGACCACACGGTCCGCGTGTGGGACCGCGGACCCGACGGGTCGTTCACCGTCCGCCCCGAGGCGCTGCGCGGGCACGCTGGCACCGTCTATTCGGTGTCGGTGACGCCGAACGGCCACGAGGTGGTCAGCGGCAGCGACGACGGGACGGTGCGGCTGTGGCACGTCGGCGACCCGGAGGACATGCACCCGGTGGGCGGCCCGATCACCGACGTCGGCGTCGGGCGGTGGCAGGTGGGCTTCCTGCCGGGCAGCAACGCCGTGATCGCGGCGGGTGGCGACGGGATGGTGCGCACGTGGGGCCTGGACGTCGAGTCGATCATCGCGCGGATCTGCGCGGCGACGACGGGCCGGATCACCGGATCGCTGCCGCAGTCCGATCTGCCGGTGGCCGGCCGGACGGTGTGCGGGGGCTGAGCGCCAGGATGCTGGCGGCCTTGTCGAGGCACTCCTGCCATTCGGCGTCCGGATCGGAATCGATGGTGATGCCCCCGCCGACGCCGAGACCACACGACCCCGGCGTGTCCGCGTCGCCGCGGCCGAACTCGACGGTGCGGATCGCCACGTTGAGTTCCAGCCCGGCGAGCGGGCTGGCCATGCCCACGGTGCCGCAGTACACGCCCCGCGAGTGCGGCTCCCAGACCTGCAGGAACTCCCGCGCCCGGAGCTTGGGACAGCCGGTCACCGAGGCCGGCGGGAACGCGGCCCCGAACAACCGCGCGGTGTCCACACCGGCTCGCAGCGTGGCCGCGACGGTGGACACCAGGTGCCAGACTCCGGGGGCCGGATGCACCCCGAGCAGATCCGGCACGGTGACCGTTCCGGTCTCGGCCACGCGTCCGAGGTCGTTGCGCACGAGGTCCACGATCATCACGTTCTCCGCGACGTCCTTGACGGACGCGCGCAGCCGGGCCGGATCCGCGCCGATCGGGAGCGTGCCCTTGATCGGGCTCGACGTCACCCGGTCGTCGTGGCGCGCGAGGAACAACTCCGGCGACAGCGACGCGACCGCCCCCCACCCGCCCGCGACGTAGGCGGCCCGGGCCGGCGCGGTGCGCTCGATCCCGTCGGCGAAGAAGTGCAGCGGGCTGCCCGACCAGGCGCCGGTGAAGCGAGTGCACACGCACGCCTGGTAGACCTCGCCGGCCCGGATCGCGTCGAGGCACTGCCGCACGCCGCGGCGGTGGGCGCCGCGGTCCGGCGCGGTCCAGTCGATGCGCCACGGCGCCCGACCGGAGGCCTCGGGCGCCTCGCGGACGGCGGCGGCGAGCCCGGCCGGGCACGGCGCGTCGGTGAGGCTCTCGTACCACCAGCAGCCGTCGTGGTCGAGCCGCAGCACGGTGTCCGCCCACCCCCCGGCCGCGCGAGGCAGCGCCGGGTGGGCGGGGGCTCGGTCCGGGTACGCCAGGTAGCCGATCCACCCACCGCCGACGACCGGCCCGTCGTCGCCGGGGCGCAGGGACGGGCCCTCGCGCAGGACGAACGCGTCGGAAGGCGGGGTGGCGACGGCCTCGACGTGGGGCGCGAGGACCGCCGCCGCGCCGAACCACGTGCCGGTCAGTGCGGCCGGAGGGGGCGCTCCCGCCGCCTCGGCGCGGGCGCCCAGCAGCCGCAGCACCTGCGCCGGGCTACCCCCGCCGCCGAGCCGTTCCATCCGCATGGGCACAGCCTCCCATGCGCTGCCGGACCGGGCCGAATCACACCGGGGCGCTCAGCGGACCGGCGGCATCACCCTGTCCGCCGCGCCGAGCTTGTCCGGGTTCCGCACCACATACAGGCCGGTGACCAGGCCCGCGTCCATCTCGATCATCATGACGAGGTCGAGCCGCTCGGCCGAGTACACCGCCAGCGCGGGCAGACCGTTGAACGACGCGAACTCGAAGCGCATGTCGGGCAGGGGCTTGCGCCCCAGGTTCCGCAGCAGCCGCGCGACCTTCTTCGCCCCGGACACCGGAACCCGTGCGGCCGTCGCCTTGCCACCGCCGTCGGCGACGTAGACCACGTCCGGGGACAGCACCTTCATCAGCGCCTCCACGTCGCCGGTGCCGGCGGCGGCGAGCAGTTCCTCGACCACCCGGCGGGTCTCCGCGCCGGACGCCGTGTACCGCTTGCGCCGCGCGTGCACGTGGCTTCGGGCGCGGTGGGCGATCTGCCGCACCGTCGCCTCCGGCCTGCCGACCGCCGCCGCGATCTGGGCGTGGTCGAATCCGAACACCTCGCGCAGCACGAACACCGCCCGTTCGAGCGGGCCGAGTGTCTCGAGCACCAGCATCATCGCCATCGACACCGACTCCGCGAGCAGGACGTCCTCGGCTGCATCCGGCGCCGTGCGTACCGGCTCGGGCAGCCACGGCCCGACGTAGTCCTCGCGGCGCCGCTGCGCAGTGCGCAGCGCGTTCAGCGCCTGCCGGGTGACCACGCGGCTCAGATACGCCCGGGGGTTGGCGACCTCGTCGAGGTCCACCTCGGCCCAGCGCAGGTAGCTGTCCTGCAGGATGTCCTCGCTGTCGGCGACGCTGCCGGTGATCTCGTACGCGATGCCGAACAGCAGGCCGCGGTGCCGGGTGAACAGCTCGTCGTGCGTCATCGCGGCGCCGCGATCGGATCGTGCGCAGCGGCCGGTCCCTTCGGGAAGGGATAGCCGTGCCCCCGTGCCTGCCGGCGCAGTGTCCACACCGTTCCGCGCACCACCATCTCCTTGCCGAATGCGCCCAACGTACCGCGCAGGGCGCCGCCGCGGGCCGTGTCGTCCGGGCGGGTGAGTTGCACGACGCCGGAGTCCCGGCCCAGCGAGATGCACTGCGCCACGAACCCGAGCGACAGCGGCTGCGGGTCCGTGCCCGTCAGCAGCGCCCATGCCGTGTCGGCACCGTGCGCGCCGAGCGGCAGCGCCGCCTGGCAGCTCATCCGGATGTGATCCTGGCCGTCGACGGTCACGGCGTCGCCCACCCCCACGACGTTCGCTGCGCCCGTGCTCCGCAGGGTGCCGTCGACCCGGAGCCGGCCGGCCCCGTCGACCGGCAACCCGCTCCGCCGGGCCAGGTCGGGCACCGTGAAGCCGCCCGCCCAGATCGTGAGTTCCGCGGGCACCGCGTCGCCGTCGGCGAGCAGCACCTCCCGCCCGGTGACCGCGACGACCCGGCCCGGCCGCACCCGGACACCGAGCCGTCGCAGCCGCGCGGCGACGAACCGCCGGGTGGCGCCGGGCAGGTGCGCGACGGGGTCCCCGACGAGGGTGCAGGTCAGGTGGGGATGTGCCTCGGCGATCTCGGCGGCCGATTCGACGCCGGTGAGCCCGCCGCCGACGACCACCACGCCGGCACCGTCGCCGAGCCCGTCGAGCGCGGCGGCCGTGTCCATGGCGCGTTCGAACTCGGCCGGCGAGTGCAGCCGGTCGGCGCCCGGGATCGCGGGCACGCCGGCGCCGCTGCCGACGGCGTAGATCGCGACGTCGAACGGCAGTGCCGTCCCGTCGGCGAGCAGCACCCGATCCGCACCGATCTGCACCGCGGTGCCGAGGTGCACGACCGCCGCCGGGTGCAGCACCTCGGCGAGGTCGTGCGCGGCCGCACCGGACCCGGCCGCGAGCTGGTGCAGCCGCACCCTCTCGACGAACACCGGTCGCGGGTTGACGACCGTCACCGATACCTCCGGATGCGCGGCGAGCATGCGGTTCGCTGCCATCACGCCCGCGTACCCGGCCCCGAGCACCACCACGTCGGTTGCCATCCTGACCACCCCTTCTGCTGTCGACGATTTCGCGGTCGTGCATGGGACACCGGCCGGCCTGCGAATGTGACAGGGTGCGGCGCGGCAGTGCTCACACAGCCGGGCCGCTACGGGGAACCGGGCGCGAGGAAGGCCGACTCGGCCGCGTCCCGGCCCGCGAACCACCCCTCGGCGTCGACGCTGCGTGTGCGCGTCGACCGGGTCATCGGGAACAACCGGCGGAACTCCGAGTCCACGGCCTCGGAGCGACGGGCCAGCAACGGGGCGAGCTGGGTGACGGCCATGCTCGCGTCGGCCGCGGCGGCCGCGGTGGCGCGCACGTCGGCCTGCCGCAGCCGTTCGCCGATCCGGTATGCGAACCCCGCCAGGAAGGCGCGACGGAACGCCGTTGCCGCGCCGCCGGTGCGGCCCCGGGTCCCGGCCGCGCCGCCGGTGCGGCCCCCGGTCCCGGCCGCGCGCACGGCCCGGCTCGCCTGCACCGACAGCGACGTGAACAGCACCTCGACCTGCTGCAGGTCGACGTCGGCGCCGACGATCGTGGCGATCCCGACCTTGGTGAACCACACCGTGCGCGTGCGGTTCGCGTTCCCGATCGCGGTGAGCAGCAGCACCTTCTCCTTCGCGTACGGGTTGTCGACGTGTACGCGGCGCCCCCGCGCGGTGCCGGTGTCGGCGCCGGTGAGCAGGGCCGCGCCGATCGCGTACCGGGTCATCAGCTCCTGTGCCTTGGCGGTGAGGGCCTCGGCCTCCTCCGGATAGTCCGTGGACTCGGCCTTCGCCAGGAGGCCGCGGATCCGTGCGAGCACTTTCGGGTCCGGGCACAGGGATTCGCCGGCCGTGGGGCCCGGGCGCAACGGCGGCCACTGCGACGGCGGCGGCAGGAGAGGGGCGAACCGCGGCAGGTACTTCCAGGCGAACGCGAGCCCCATCACCTGGAAGCGGGACAGGCCGGGCAGCTCGCGCAGCAGTTCGGCGCCGAGGTGGCGCACCGGTGCGTCGGGCGGAACCCGCTCGGCGATCCGCGCGGCACCGGGACAGCGCTCCGCGATCACACCGAGCTGCTGCACCCAGTCCATGGGCGCCCGGTCGGCCGCGTGGCTGCGCCGGGCGTCGTACAGCACCGCGGCGGCCGCCAGCGGGACGTCCGTGGCGTCGCCGGACCGGGCCGTCACGTGCAGCACGTCGGCGGGCTGCCAGCCGCGCTCGTAGGCGGCGCACAGTTCGTCGAGAAGTGGCCGGGTGCCGAGGTGGAAGACCTCGTCGGATGCCCCGGACCCCGCCGGCGCCTGTCGAAAGTATGTTCTATCTCGCCCCATGCGCGGGAGTGTGCACGAGGCCACCGACAGGCGGCGGGATGCCTATTCGTACCGCGGGAACACCGGGGCCGGAGCCGGCAGCTGCGTGCCCGGGGCGAGACGTGTGGCGATGTCCGCGAACTGCCGCGCCTGCGGGTCCTGACCCACCAGGTCGAGGATCTTCGCGGCCGAATCGGGCATCACCGGCTGCACGAGCAGGCCGACGATCCGCACGACCTCGAGCGTCACGTACAGCACCGTCGCCATCCGGGCCGGGTCCGTCTTGCGCAGCACCCACGGTGCCTGCGCGGAGAAGTACCGGTTCGTCTCGCCGAGGACGTGCCAGATCGTCTCCAGTGCGAGGTGCAGTGCCTGCACGTCGAACTCGGCCCGGACCTTCTCGAGCAGGGCGTCGGCCTGCGCGAGCAACGCGCGGTCGTCCTCGGTGAAGTCGCCGGGGGTCGGCACCACGCCGTCGAGATTCTTGGCGACCATCGTCAGCGAGCGCTGCGCCAGGTTGCCGAGTTCGTTCGCCAGGTCCGCGTTGATGCGCGTCACGATCGCCTCGTGGCTGTAGCTGCCGTCCTGGCCGTAGGAGATCTCCCGCAGCAGGAAGAAGCGCAGCGGATCGAGGCCGTACTGTTCGACCATCTCGAGCGGGTCGACGACGTTGCCGACCGACTTGGACATCTTCTCGCCCTTGTTGAACAGGAAGCCGTGCACGAACACCCGCTCGGGCAGCTCGATTCCGGCCGACATCAGGAACGCCGGCCAGTACACGGTGTGGAACCGGGTGATGTCCTTGCCGATGATGTGCAGGTTCGCGGGCCAGTAGCGGCGGAACGACTCCGCCTCGGTGTCGGGGAAGCCCGCGCCCGTCAGGTAGTTGGTGAGCGCGTCCACCCACACGTACATCACGTGCTCGGGGTGGTCCGGCACCGGCACGCCCCAGTCGAAGGTGGTGCGGGAGATCGACAGATCCTTCAGCCCGCCGGAGACGAAGCTGACGATCTCGTTGCGCCGGGTGGCGGGGGCGATGAAGTCCGGTCGCTCCTCGTACAGCTTCAGCAGCTTGTCCTGATACGCCGAGAGCCGGAAGAAGTACGTCGACTCCTCCGTCCACTCCACCGGGGTGCCGGACTCGGTGGCGATGCGCGCACCGTCCTCGAGCACCGTCGTCTCGGCTTCGGCGTAGAACGCCTCGTCGCGCACCGAGTACCAGCCCGAGTAGGTGTCGAGGTAGATGTCGCCGTTGTCGGCCATGCGCTGCCAGATGGCCTTGCTCGCCTCGCGGTGATCGGCGTCCGTGGTGCGGATGAACCGGTCGAAGGAGATGTTCAGCGACTTGTCCATGGCCTCGAACACCCCGGAGTTGCGGGCCGCGAGGTCCCGCACGTCCAGGCCTTCCTTCGCCGCCGTCTGCTGCATCTTCAGGCCGTGCTCGTCGGTGCCGGTCAGGAAGAACACGTCGAAGCCGTCGAGGCGCTTGAACCGGGCGATCGCGTCCGAGGAGATGTACTCGTAGGCGTGGCCGATGTGCGGGGCGCCGTTCGGATAAGCGATCGCGGTCGTCAGGTAGAACGGCGGGCGGGAGGCGGCAGGAACAGTCATGGTGCGTCCACTTTATAGGTAGATAGTGTATGGGCCGTGAGCCGAACCCGCCCCGCGCCCGAGCCTCCGCAGCCGCTCTCGCCTCTCGTCGATGCCCACACGCACCTCGACGCGTGCGGCGCGCACGACGCCGAGTCGGTGGCGGCGATCCTCGACCGGGCGGCCGCGGTCGGGGTCGGACGGGTCGTCACCGTCGCCGACGACATCGTCGCCGCCCGCTTCGCCGTGGACGCCGCGCACTGGGACGAGCGGGTCTACGCCGCCGTGGCGATCCACCCCACCCGTGCGAACGCGCTCGACGACGCCACCCGGGCCGAGATCGAGAAGCTCGCCGCCGACCCGCGCGTGGTCGCGGTGGGGGAGACCGGCCTGGACCTGTACTGGCCCGGCAAGCTCGACGGCTGCGCCGACCCGATCGAGCAGGAGGACGCGTTCCGCTGGCACATCGACCTGGCCAAACGGCTCGGCAAGACCCTCATGGTCCACAACCGCGACGCCGACGCCGAGTTGCTGCGCGTGCTGCACGACGAGGGTGCGCCGGAGACGGTGATCTTCCACTGCTTCTCGTCGGACGCGGACATGGCGCGGGCCTGCGTCGACGCCGGTTACCTGCTCAGTTTCTCCGGGACGGTGAGTTTCAAGAACGCCGCGGCGCTGCGTGCCGCGGCCCCGCTGGTGCCGCTCGAGCAGGTGCTGGTGGAGACGGACGCCCCGTTCCTGACGCCCCATCCGTTTCGCGGCGCACCCAACGAGTCGTACTGCCTGCCGTACACCGTGCGGGCGCTGGCGGAGGTCCGCGGCGCGGACCCGGCCGAGCTGGCCGCCGCGACCACCGCGAACGCCGAACGGGTGTACGGACTTTCGTAATGGTGTCGCCGTTCCGAGGCGGCCGGCCCGTGCGGCCGGGACAATGGACGGCATGCACAGCTTCGTCTACAACGCTCAGCCGTCCCGGGTGGTGTTCGGGCCGGGAACCGCGGCGCGGGTCGCCGACGAGGTGCGCCGCCTCGACCGCTCCCGGGTTCTCCTGCTCGGTGGTGAGCACGTCCGCCCGCAGGTGGAACTCGTCGAGAAGGCCCTCGGTGGGCTGCAGGTCGCCCGGTTCGACGGCGCCGTCATGCACACGCCGGTGGCGGTCACCGAGAAGGTGCTGGGCCTGGTCTCCGAGCACGACATCGATGCCGTCGTCGCCGTGGGCGGGGGGTCGACGACGGGACTGTCGAAGGCGATCGCGGTGCGCACCGGCGTGGACCAGGTGATCCTGCCGACCACCTACGCCGGATCCGAGGTCACTCCCGTCCTCGGGGAGACCGCCGACGGTGTGAAGACCACGCACTCGTCGCCGGCCATCCTGCCCGAGACCGTCATCTACGACGTCGAGTTCACCCTGTCGATGCCGATCCCGATGGCGGTGACCAGTGCGATCAACGCGATGGCGCATGCCGTGGAGGCGTTGTACGCCGAGCATGCCAACCCGATCGTCGACACGCTGGCGCTCGAGGCCATCCGCGCGATCGCCCGTGGCGTGCCGGTCCTCGGCGCCGACGCCGCGGACCGGGAGGGCCGCTCGGACCTGCTGCTCGCGGCGTGGCTGGCCGGCACGTGCCTGAGCGCGGTGGGAATGGGCTTGCACCACAAGCTGTGTCATGTCCTGGGCGGCAGTTTCGACCTGCCGCACGCGCCGACGCACACCGTGGTGCTACCGCATGTGATGGCGTTCAACGCGCCGTCGGTGCCGACCGTGATGAGCCGCATTGCCGACGCCCTCGGCACCCCCACGGCCCCGGCCGGGGTCTTCGACCTGGTGGCGGCGGCGGGCGGCCCGACGACGCTGGCCGAACTGGGGATGTCCGAGGGCGACCTCGACGAGGCGGCACACCTGGCCACCGAGCGGCAGTACCCCAACCCGCGGGAGGTGACCCGGGTCGGGGTGCGGCGACTGCTCGGGGATGCCTATGCCGGAGTCCGCCCCGAGTGACGGTGCGCGCCCAGTGTGTGCTCGCTCAGTGGGCGGTCGGGGGGTTGCGGCGCGGCCGGATCTGCGCGTTCGGCAGCGTCGGCGCGGGTAGCCGCGGCACCTTCCCGGTGTAGCCCTCGACCCGCCCGAAGCGTTCCCCCTCGCGCTGCCACTCGTCCCGGAACGCGACGATCTCGTCGTGGCTACGGCCCACGAAGTTCCACCACATGACGATCTCCTCGCCGAACGGCGTACCGCCGAGCAGGACGGCCCGCGCGGGTTCGTCGGTGAGATTGGTCAGGGGGAGCGTGGGGACTCCGGTGCCGACGTAGCCGAGCGCGGAGCGGGCGAGGACGGTGCCGGCGAGGCGGACGCTGCCGGTGTCGACGAGGAGACCGTGCTCGAACTCGGGATCGACGGCCAGTTCGACGGTCGCGCCCGGGTTGAGGGTGATCTCGGCGCCGAGCAGCGGGGTGAAGGTGTGCACGGGCGACGTGGACCCGGCGAGGGAGCCGAGGAACACGCTCACGGTCGCGCCCTCGATCCGGACGGGTTCGGGGGCATAGTGCTGGAAGTCGCGGGGTGCGCCGCGGTGCGCGTCGGGCAGGGCCACCCACAATTGGACGCCGTGCAGGACCGTCGTGGCCGGCGTGGAGACCTCCGAGTGGGCGATGCCGTGGCCGCCGGTCATGAGGTTCAGTTCGCCGGGGCGGACGAACGCGTGCTTGCCGAGGCTGTCGCGGTGCTCGATCTCGCCGGCGAACAGCCAGCTCACCGTCTGCAGGCCGGTGTGCGGGTGCGGCGCGACGTCCATTCCGCCGGTGGCGGCGACGTCGTCGGGCCCGTAGTGGTCGGCGAAGCACCAGGCCCCGATGAGGGACCGGGCTCGCTGCGGCAGGGTGCGGCGGACCGGCATCGCGCGCGGGCCGCCGAGCGGCACCTCGCGGGAGGTGATGATCTGCACACGGGTGGGGGCGGGCTCGGATTCGCAGCGGATCTCGGTGGGCTCGGCGTCGACGTTGCTCATCTACAGGACCTTGCTTCCGTACATCTCGCCGAGGGGGTCGGCGATGAGTTCGATGCGGGCGCCGTCGGGGTCGCGGAAGTACAGCGAGACCTCGCTGTGCTCGACGAGCTCGACGCCCGCGTCGGTCAGCTTGGTGCGCAGGCGTTCCCACCTGCCGGGCTCGACGCTGATCGCGATGTGGTGCAGGCCGCCGAGGACCTCCCGGTAGGGCCCGACGTCGAGCCCGGGGAAGTCGAAGAACGCCAGCAGGTTTCCGTTGCCGATGTCGAAGAAGAAGTGCGAGGAACCGGGGTAGTCACGGTTCTCGATCAGTTCGGTGAGAGGGAATTCGAGCACGTCCTGGTAGAAGCGCACGGTGCGTTCGACGTCGCTGCTGACGAGCGCGGTGTGGTGCAGCCCGCGGGCCGACGACGCGGGTCGCTCGTCGACCGGCCGGAGGTAACGGCTGCGCAGTTCCTCCCGCAGCGTCGCGGATCGGCGGCTGCGCTCCTCTTCCACGCTGGTGCCCACGATAGTGCTCCTTCGGCCGGTGATTGCCCCTTCGAGGAGCATACTCCACATTGTTGATTAGTCAACTACTTTTTGGTTCCCGACCCTCCGGCGGTCGAGGTGCCCGGGCACCCCAAGGTTGAACCTTCAACCTTGCGCAGCTACCGTGGACGCGGCTTCGATCGAAGGACGAGCCCCCCACCGCCCGCACCGAAAGGTCATCCCCATGAACAACCCCGTCCTGCGCAACGTCGGGCTGCTCGTCGCCCGAGTGGTCATCGGCATCGTCTTCCTGGTCCACGGCCTGCAGAAGATCAACCAGGGATACTCCGCCACCAAGACCGGATTCGAGGGCATGGACGTGCCCGTGCCCGCCCTGTCCGCCTTCTACGCCACCTGGGTGGAAACGCTCGGTGGCATCGCCCTCATCATCGGCCTGCTCGTGCCGATCTTCGGCGTCCTGCTGCTGATCAACATGCTCGGTGCGTTCTTCTTCGTCCACATCGGCAACGGCATCTATGTCACCGACGGCGGATGGGAACTCGTCGGCGCCCTCGGCATGGGTGCGCTGGTGCTCGCCGTCGTCGGCGCCGGCGCCTACAGCGTCGACGCCCTGCTCGCTCGCCGGGTGCGGTTCCTGCAGACCGCGTAGCCGTGGGCGAGGGCCGGCGTCCGGGGACCGGGCGCCGGCCTCAGAGCACTTTCGCGAGGAAGTCGCGGGTCCGTTCCTGGCGGGGGCTGCCGAACAGTTCCTTCGGCGTGCCCTCCTCGAGGACGTACCCGTCGGCCATGAACAGCACCCGGTCGGCGACCTCCCGGGCGAAACCCATCTCGTGCGTGACCACGACCATGGTCATGCCCTCGGCCGCCAGGTCGCGCAGCACCTGCAGCACCTCGCCCACCATCTCCGGGTCGAGGGCGCTGGTCGCCTCGTCGAACAGCATGATGTCCGGATTCATGGCCAGCGCCCGCGCGATCGCGACGCGCTGCTTCTGCCCGCCGGACAGGTTGGCCGGCTTCGCGTCGGCCTTCTCGGCCAGCCCCACCCGGTCGAGCAGGGCGAGCCCCCGCGCGCGTGCCTCCTCCTTGGTCGCACGCTTCGTCAGCACCGGTGCGAGCACGATGTTCTCGAGGGCCGTCATGTGCGGGAACAGATTGAAGTGCTGGAACACCATCCCGATGTGGCGGCGCACCCGGTCGATGTCGATCTTCCGGTCGGCGAGGTCGAACCCGTGCACCACCACCGAACCGGCGCTGATGTCCTCGAGCCGGTTCAGGCACCGCAGGAACGTCGACTTGCCCGAACCGGAGGGGCCGATCACGCACACCACCTCGCCGGCGAGGATGTCCACATCGATGCCCTTGAGCACCTCGTTCTCGCCGAACGACTTCTTCAGGCCGCGCACGCGGATCTTCACCTCGCGACCGTCCTCGAGCGGCTGGGCCGCGGCTGCCTCGGTCAACGGTTGATCCTCTTCTCGAGTCGGTCCGACAATTTGGTCAGCGCCATGATGACGACGAAGTAGATCACCCCGATGATCAGCCACATCTGGAACGACTGGAAGTTGCGGGCGATGATGATCCGCCCGGTCTGGGTGAGCTCGGCGATGCCGATCACCGACAGGATCGAGGTGTCCTTCAGCGTGATCACGAACTGATTGATGTACGACGGGATCATGGTGCGCACCGCCTGGGGCATGACCACCTTGCGCATCGCGGGCAGGTAGCCGATGCCGAGGCTGCGGGCGGCCTCCATCTGCCCCTTGTCGACGGACAGGATGCCGCCACGCACGATCTCGGCCATGTACGCGCCCGCGTTGAGCGAGAGCGTGATGATGCCCGCGGTGAACGCCGACATCTGGAATCCGGCCGCGGCCGGGATGCCGAAGTAGATGAAGAAGGCCTGCACCAGCAGCGGGGTGCCGCGGAACACGTCGACGTAGGTGGTGCCGATACCGCGCAGGACGATGTTGTGCGAGACCCGCATGAGGCCGAACAGCGCGCCGAGCACCAGCGCGATCGCGATCGAGACGACCGACAGCACGAGGGTCAGCCACAGCCCCTCGAGGAGCAGCTGCCAGGTGCTGCGGAGCAGGCCCGGGATGGAGTTGTCGGCCTGCGCGGCGCCCTCGCCGAGGTAACTCTCCACGATCTCGTCGTAGCGGCCGTTGTCCCGCAGGTTCTGCAGGCCCGCGTTGAACGCCGTGAGCAGCTCCGGGTTGCGGCCCTTGTTCACCGCGAACCCGTAACTCGCACCGGCCTCCTTCTCCGTGACCGTCTTCAGCCCGTTGCCCTGGGCGATGCCGTACGCCAGCACCGGGTAGTCGTCGAAGACCGCGACCGAGTTCCCGGTGCGGACCTCGTCGTACATGCTCGCCGAGTCGGCGAAGTAGACCGTGGTGAACCCGTACTCGTCCTTGATGGACTCGGCGAACGCGGCGCCCTCGGTGCCGTTCTTGACCGCGACGCGCTTCCCTGCCAGATCGGCGTACGACGCGACCTCGTCGTTGCCGGCGAGTACCGCCATCTGCACGCCGGACTCGAAGTAGGGATCCGAGAAGTCGAAGACCTGCTTGCGCTCCTCCGTGATCGACATGCCCGCGATCACGCCGTCGGCCTGGTCGGCCTGCACCGCCTGCAGGGCGGCATCGAAGCCCAGCGGACGGACCTCCACGGTGAAGCCCTGGTCCTCCGCGATCTCCCGGATCAGGTCCATGTCGATGCCGACGAAGTCGCCCTGCTCGTTCTGGAACTCGAAGGGCGCAAAGGTCACGTCAGTGGCGATGACATAGGTGCGGCCGGCGGCGGGGGACTGCGCCAGGGCCGCCGGCGCGGCAGCGAGCAGCAGCGCGCCGAGCATGCCGAGCAGGGTCAGCAGGGCCGCACTCCGCCGCGCCGGCGGACGGTGAATTCGGTCACCCAAAGTAATCCCACCTCTGTAATTCGCGCGTCGTGCGGCACGTTTTCCCGAGCGTCGAATCGACGCTAGCCCGCCCCTTCGTTCGCAGCCCGGCGATTGATCGAAAATTACGAATCGTCACCTACCTCGTTACCGAGAAACCGCAGGTAGAAATGCTGCAGTTGCCGTATCAATGCCGATTCGTTACCGTGCCGTGATCGAAGTTGTCGACAGTGCAGGAATAGCCGTGTCACCTTTCACCAAGATCAACCGAGCGAAATCGCCCACGCTGTACGTGGTCGTCGCCGCACTCTTCCTCACCCTTGCGGCCGGCGGCATCGCCGCCCTGATTCAGCACAAGGAACTCACCCTCGACGTGGACGGTGAGCGGATCGCGCTCAGCACCATGAGCTCCGAGGTCGGCGACGTTCTCGCCGGCGCCGGCTACCCCGTCGGCGAGCACGACGTGGTGGCCCCGGCCGTCGACGCCGAGGTGTCGGACGGGGACACGGTGGTGCTGCGGCGGGCGCGTGAGGTGCAGCTGAGCGTCGACGGTGCCGAGCGCACGGTGTGGACGACGGCGACGACGGTGGACGAGGCGCTGGCGCAGTTCGAGCTGGCGGCGGATGTGTACACCTCGGCGTCGCGGTCGCACCGGTTGCCGCTCGAGGGTGCCGAGCTCGACGTGGTGAGCCCGAAGACGGTGCGGTTGCTCGACGGCGGTGCGCCGGCGGTTCAGGTGCGGATGGCGGCGCCGACGGTCGGGGAGTTCCTGGCCGCGCACGGGGTGGCGCTCGAGCAGGCCGATTCGGTGGTGCCGGCGGTCGATGCGGCGCTGACCGACGGCCTCGAGATCCGCATCACTCGCGACCGTATCGAAACCCGCATCGAGAACCAGCCGGTCCCCGCGCCCGAGCAGCGCGTCGACGACCCGAACATGACCGAGGGTGAGACCGCGCTCGACAACCCGGGTGCTCCCGGTGAGCGCACCGTGACCCTCGACGTGCACACGATCGACGGCGTCGAGGTCGGCCGCACCGAGAAGTCCTCGACCACCGTCCGGGAGCCGGCTCCCGCGATCGTCCGCGTCGGCACCAAGCCGAAGCCGGCCGTGCCCGCCTCCGGACGCTCCTCCACCTGGGACTCCCTCGCGCAGTGCGAGGCCACCGGCAACTGGGCCATCAACACCGGCAACGGCTTCTACGGCGGTCTGCAGTTCACCCAGCAGACCTGGGCCGCGTTCGGCGGCACCCAGTACGCGCCGCGCGCCGACCTGGCCAGCCGCGAGCAGCAGATCGCCGTTGCCGAGAAGGTCCAGGCCGCGCAGGGCTGGGGAGCCTGGCCGGCGTGCACCAGCAAGATGGGCCTGCGGTAAGAAGTACGGCTTGTGTCCCCACTGACGAAGATCAACAACTCGCGCTCCGTGCTGTTGTACGCCGTCGTCGCGGCGCTCCTGGCCACCCTGGTGGCCGGCGCCGCGACGGCGCTCGCCCGGCACAAGACCGTGACGATCGACGTCGACGGGGACCGGCTCACCCTGGGCACCATGAGCTCCGAGGTCGGCGACGTCCTCGCCCACGCCGGCTACCCCGCCGGTGAGCGCGACGTGGTGGCCCCGGCCGTCGACGCCGAGGTGTCGGACGGGGACACGGTGGTGCTGCGGCGGGCGCGTGAGGTGCAGCTGAGCGTCGACGGTGCCGAGCGCACGGTGTGGACGACGGCGACGACGGTGGACGAGGCGCTGGCGCAGTTCGAGCTGGCGGCGGATGTGTACACCTCGGCGTCGCGGTCGCACCGGTTGCCGCTCGAGGGTGCCGAGCTCGACGTGGTGAGCCCGAAGACGGTGCGGCTGTTCGACGGCGGTGCGCCGGCGGTTCAGGTGCGGATGGCGGCGCCGACGGTCGGGGAGTTCCTGGCCGCGCACGGGGTGGCGCTCGAGCAGGCCGATTCGGTGGTGCCGGCGGTCGATGCGGCGCTGACCGACGGCCTCGAGATCCGCATCACCCGCCAGCGCACGGTCCGGGTCACCGAGACACAGCCGCTCGCGCCTCCGGAGCAGCGCCTCGAGGACCCCACCATGAACATGAGCCGGACGGTCGTCGAGAACCCCGGCGTGCCCGGCGTGCACGACGTCACCTTCGCCGTCACCACCGTCGACGGCGTCGAGACCACCCGCGAACAGATCGACGCCGTCGTCATCACCCCGGCGCAGCCGCGCATCGTGCGCGTGGGCGCCAAGCCGGGAACCGAGGTTCCGCCCGTCGAGAACAGCGACGCCTGGGACGCCCTCGCACAGTGCGAAGCCACCGGCAACTGGGCCGTCAACACCGGCAACGGCTACTACGGCGGCCTGCAGTTCGACCAGAGCACCTGGGAGCGCCAGGGCGGCCTGAAGTATGCGCCCCGCGCCGACCTCGCCACCCGGGAAGAACAGATCGCCGTCGCGAGCCGGATGCAGCGCGCCCAGGGCTGGGGAGCGTGGCCGTCCTGCTCGTCCCGCATCGGCGTGCGTTAGGTTCGGCACGTGCCAGACCATTCACCCGGCGACCCCGGCTCGACCCCCCGCGACGGTTCCGACGGGACCGCTCGCGACGGTTCCGACGTGACCGCTCGCGGTCGTGCCGCCCTGCTCGGTCCCGCCGAGGTGCGCGCCCTCGCGGAGGAGTTCGGGGTCCGGCCGACCAAACAACTCGGCCAGAACTTCGTGCACGACGCCAACACGGTGCGCCGCATCGTCTCGGTCGCCGGCGTGGGCCGCGACGACGTGGTGCTCGAGGTGGGCCCGGGCCTCGGCTCGCTGACGCTCGCCCTGCTCGACGTCGTCGACCGCGTCGTCGCCGTGGAGATCGATCCCAGGCTCGCCGAGCGCCTGCCCGCGACGGTCGCCGACCGCGCACCCGACCTCGCCGGGCGGCTCGACGTCGTCCTGAAGGACGCCATGCGGGTGTATCCGGCCGACCTGCCGGCCACCCCGACGGCGCTCGTCGCGAACCTGCCCTACAACGTCGCGGTGCCCGTGCTGCTGCACCTGTTCGCCGAATTCGACTCGCTGCGCACGGCTCTGGTGATGGTGCAGGCCGAGGTGGCCGATCGGCTCGCCGCCGAACCCGGGAGCCGCGTGTACGGCGTGCCCAGTGTCAAGGCCGGCTTCTTCGGCCACGTCCGTCGCGCCGGGTCGGTCGGCCGGGCCGTGTTCTGGCCGGTGCCCCAGGTGGAATCCGGGCTGGTGCGCATCGACCGCTACGCCGAGCCGCCGTGGCCCACGGACGAGGGGCACCGTCGCAGGGTATTCGCCGTCGTCGATGCCGCATTCGCGCAGCGCCGCAAGACGCTGCGGGCAGCGCTGAGCGGCTGGGCCGGTTCGGCCGCGGAGGCCGAGCGACGCCTGCTCGCCGCCGGGATCGATCCGTCGACGCGGGGGGAGAAGCTGGACGCCGCTGCCTTCGTGCGGATCGCCGGCACGCAGTGACGGCGCCGGGCAGGGCCGGCACGCAGTGACGGCGCCGGGCAGGTCGGTTCCTTCGCAGCGCTTGGCAGGCGGGCGGATCTGTGCTCTACTGGTACACGGTCGTTAGGTAGTGTGTTCGTGGTTTACCCCTCGCACATTTCTAGTTGCGAGCGGATGCGAAATTCCCACGGAATCCTTCTCAGCCGTCGAGTGACAGGCCCGGACGACGTCGTGTCGTTCGACGAAAGGTGAAGGCCACAAGGCTTTCCGAGAAGTATGAGGTTGAAAATGGTTGAAGGTACCGTGAAGTGGTTCAACGGCGAAAAGGGCTTCGGCTTCATTGCCCCCGCCGACGGCTCCGCGGACGTCTTCGTGCACTTCTCCGAGATCCAGGGTCGCGGCTTCCGCACCCTCGAGGAGAACCAGCGCGTGAGCTTCGAGGTCGGCCAGGGTCAGAAGGGCCCGCAGGCCACCGGCGTCACCGTCATCGGCTGACGTAGGTCGAACGCTCGCTGCGCGTTCTCCGGGCAAGTGCCTTCTCCGACGGCCTCGTGAGGTCGTCGTGGAAGTGCCGCCGTGAGAGGTGCATCCGAGCAGTGAAGAGGGGCCGGTCCGCAGGGACCGGCCCCTCTTCGTGTCCGTGGGCTGACGTCTTCGCCTCCGTGGGCTGACGTCTTCGCCTCCGGGGGCCGGCCGTCGTGTCCTGCGAAAACGTTTCGGCACAACGCTGTTTCGTGGCCGTTCCGGCGATATCGCTGGCGGTGCGGGCGCCGATGTGATCTACTTGCACTCGGTCGTTAGGTAGTGTTCGTGGTTCACCCCTCGCGCATTTCTGGTCGCGAGCGGATGCGATAGCCCACACGGAATCGTTTTCTACCGTCGAGTGACAGACCCGAGCGGCGATGTGTCGCTCGACGAGTGGGGAAGCCTGGTGCTTCCCGAATCTTCTTAGGAATGAACATGGTTGAAGGTACCGTGAAGTGGTTCAACGGCGAGAAGGGCTTCGGCTTCATTGCCCCCGCCGACGGCTCCGCGGACGTCTTCGTGCACTTCTCCGAGATCCAGGGCGGCGGCTTCCGCACCCTCGAGGAGAACCAGCGCGTGAGCTTCGAGGTCGGCCAGGGTCAGAAGGGCCCGCAGGCCACCGGCGTCACCGTCATCGGCTGACACACCCGCCTCACCGGCCGAATGTCACACGAGTTCGGTTCGATCGAATACGTGTGACATCCGGTCACCGCACGCGCCGGCTCAGTCGCTCACAGCGACGGAGCCGGCGCGTTCGTATCGCCGGGCCAGCAGCTCGTGGCGCCGTCCCGCGTGCAGGCACGCGTCCCGCAGTTCCGGCGGATCCAGCACGGTGAAGTCGACGTCGAACGCCGCGAGCCAGTCCGCGATCGACCCGAGCGACGCGCCGCCGAGCGCCACCGCGCAATGGTCGTCGTCGACCGGTTCGAGGGTTCCCCACTGCTCGTCGACCATGGGCGCGATCGACTCGAACGGCGCGTGCAGCAGCACCCGGGCCCGGACCCGGACCGACCCGCGCGCGATGCCCCGGGCCACGAACTCCGCGGCCCCGCCGGGTGGCAGCCCGCGTGTGATGAACCGCGGACCGGTGGGGATCTTCGGTTCCATCCGGTCGACGCGGAACGACCGCCAGTCCTGCCGGTGCAGATCCCACGCCACCAGATACCACCGTGCCCCGGAGCGCACCAGCCGGTACGGCTCCACCTCCCGCCGCGAGAATCCGCCGTCGTGCGTGCGGTAGTCGAAGCGCAGCCGCTCGTGTGCGTGGCACACCGAGGCGACGGCGGACAGCAGGCCCGCGTCGACCGCGGACGCCGCCGGAGCCTGCTCGACCACGTCCACCCGCAGCGCCTCGAGCCGGTGCCGCAACCGCGACGGCATCACCTGCCGCAGCTTGGCCAGGGCGCGGCCCGAGGCCTCCCCGATGCCCGTCACCGAGCCGGTCGCGCCGGACTGCAACGCCACCGCCACCGCGACGACCTCCTCGTCGTCGAGCAGCAGCGGCGGCATCTCCGCACCCGCACCGAGGCGGTACCCGCCCCCGACCCCGACGGTCGCGTCCACCGGGTAGCCGAGGTCGCGAAGCCTGTCGACGTCGCGGCGCACCGTGCGGGTGGTGATCTGCAGGCGTTCGGCGAGCTCGGTGCCGGACCAGTCCCGCCGGGTCTGGAGCAGCGACAGCAGGCGCAGCAGGCGAGCGGACGTTTCGCGCATGGCCCGAGCATGCCAGCGAACGAGGACAGCCGCCGTCCGCAATCGGTCCCGCGCGGGTGCGTAAGCTGTATATCCGTGCTGTCCGTCGTTCCGAGCCCCGTCACCGTGCGGGCACCGTCCAAGGTGAATCTGCACCTCGCCGTCGGTGACCTGCGCGACGACGGATACCACGAGCTGCGCACGGTCTTTCACGCGCTGTCGCTGAGCGACGAGGTGTCCGTCGCCCGCGCCGACACGCTGAGCCTGCGGGTACGCGGCGCCGACGCCGCGGCCGTCCCCACCGACGCCGGCAACCTCGCGTGGCGGGCGGCGACCCTGCTCGCCGAGCGCGCCGGACGCGCACCCGAGGTCGCCATCACGATCGACAAGGGCATTCCCGTGGCGGGTGGCATGGCCGGCGGCAGCACCGATGCCGCCGCCGCGCTCGTCGCCCTCGACGCCCTGTGGGGGCTCGGTCTCACCCGCGACGACCTCGACGAGTTCGCCGCCGAACTGGGCAGCGACGTCCCGTTCTGCCTGCACGGCGGTACCGCCATCGGCACCGGGCGCGGCGAGCGTCTGGTGCCCGTGCTCTCCCGCGGCACGTTCCACTGGGTGCTGGCCCTCGCCAAGGGCGGCCTGTCCACCCCGGTGGTGTTCCGTGAGCTGGACCGGCTCCGGGCCGAGGGCTCCCCGCCCCGGGTCGGCGGACTCGACAGCCTGCTGCAGGCGCTTGCCGCCGGCGATCCACACGCGCTGGCGCCGCTGCTGGGCAACGACCTGCAGGCCGCGGCCCTGTCGCTCGAGCCCGCGCTGCGGCGCACCCTGCGCGCGGGCGTGGAGGCCGGGGCCCTGGCGGGCATCGTCTCCGGGTCCGGACCCACATGCGCGTTCCTGTGCGCCGACGCCGCCGCGGCGGTGACGGTGAGCGCCGAGCTCGCCGGGGCCGGCGTGTGCCGGACGGTGCGCGTGGCCTCCGGGCCGGTCCCGGGCGCGCGCGTCGTCGACAACTCCCACCACTGATCTCTCGGAAGGCATTGCTCCGCGTGGCGAATCTGATCAACCTCGAACAGGTCTCGAAGTCCTTCGGCATCAAGCCGCTGCTGGACTCGGTGTCCCTCGGCGTGCAGGAGGGTGAACGCATCGGCGTCGTCGGCCTCAACGGCGGCGGCAAGACCACCCTGCTCGAGGTCCTCACCGGCCTCGAGGAGCCCGACTCGGGCCGGGTCAGCCGGGTGGGCGGGCTGCGCATGGCGGTCGTCACCCAGCGCGGTGTTCTGCCGCCCGGGTCCACGGTCGGACAGGTCGTGCTCGGGCCGCTGGGTGTCGCCGAGCACGAGTGGGCCGGCGACGCCCGGATCCGCTCCGTCCTCGCGGGCATCGGCGTCGACCGGCTCGGCCTCGACGCGCTCGTCGACGGTCTCTCCGGCGGCGAGCGACGGCGCGTCGCACTCGCGGCCGCGCTCGTGCAGGACCTCGACCTGCTCGTGCTGGACGAGCCCACCAACCACCTCGACGTCGAGGGCGTGCAGTGGCTCGCCGAGCACCTGCTCGCCCGGCGCAGCGCCCTCGTCGTCGTCACCCACGACCGGTGGTTCCTCGACACCGTCGCGACCCGCACGTGGGAGGTCGTGAACGGGCAGGTGGAGAGCTACGAGGGCGGCTACAACGACTGGATCTTCGCCCGCGCCGAGCGGGCCCGGCAGGCCGATGCGATGGAGGAACGGCGCCGCAACCTTGCGCGCAAGGAACTGGCGTGGCTGCGGCGCGGGGCTCCGGCGCGCACCTCGAAGCCGCGCTACCGCATCGAGGCGGCGGAGTCGCTGATCGCGAACGTGCCGCCGCCGCGGGACACGGTGGCGCTGGCGTCGTTCGCCAAACGCCGCCTCGGCCGGGTGGTCATCGAGCTCGAGGACGCGACGCTGACCACCCCCGACGGCCGGGAGCTGGTGCACGACCTCACGTGGCGGCTCGGCCCGGGCGAGCGGATCGGCCTGGTCGGGGTCAACGGATCGGGGAAGACGACGCTGCTGCGCACCCTCGCCGGGGAACTCGAACCGGCGTCCGGTCGTCGCATCCAGGGCAAGACCGTCGAGATCGGTTGGCTGCGACAGGAACTCGACGACCTGCCCACCGACCTGCGGGTGCTCGACGCGGTCAAGGATGTGGCTGAACGGATCACCCTGGGGGACAAGGAGGTCTCGGCCGGCCAGCTCGCCGAACGGCTCGGCTTCACCCCGGCGCGGCAGCGCACCCCCGTCGGCGACCTCTCCGGCGGCGAGCGCCGGCGGCTGCAGCTGACCCGGGTGCTCATGGCCGAGCCGAACGTGCTGCTGCTCGACGAGCCCACCAACGACCTGGACATCGACACCCTGCAGCAGCTCGAGGACCTGTTGGACGGCTGGGCGGGCACCATGGTGGTCATCTCCCACGACCGCTACCTGATCGAGCGGATCTGCGACTCGACATGGGCGCTGTTCGGCGACGGCAGGCTCACCAACCTCCCGGGCGGGATCGACGAGTACCTGCGCCGTCGCGCGGCGCTGGGCGACGGGGACATCCCGTCGTCGGCCTCCACCGTGGCAAAGGCGTCGACTCCGGATCAGGTTGCGGCACAACCGAAGCGCGACGGCGCGGCCGAGCGGTCCGCCCGCAAGGAACTGGCACGGCTCGAGCGGAGCGTGGCGAAGCTGACCGAGCGCGAGGAGAAGTTGCACCACGACCTCGCCGACGCGGCCACCGACCCCGATCGCCTGCAGAAGCTCGACGCCGAGCTGCGCAGCGTGGTCGCGGAGAAGGAAGCCGCCGAGGAGCAGTGGATGGAGCTGGCGGGAGAACTGGAATAGGGACCGGTTACCGGACGGTCTCCGGGACGCGATAGTCGTAGATCCAGCGCTGGTTGTCCCGACGGGACGCCGCGCGCAGGATCACCGGCAGGGCTGCGTCGCGCAGCACCCGGCGGACCTGGCCCACGGACTTGTAGCTGCCGTTGCGCCTGCCCTGCTCCACGATTCGCTCGACCCGGCCGCGGCGCAGGCGCTCGTAGGCCGCGAGCGCGTCGGCGGTGCCGGGGATGTCGCGCAGGCACCGGGCGAGCACGAGGGCGTCCTCGACGGCCATGGATGCACCCTGTCCCGACGACGGCGAGGCGGCGTGCGCCGCGTCGCCGACGAGCACCATCCGGTCGGTGCGCCAGGTGGGGACGGTGGGCAGGTCGTAGGTGCTCCATCCGCGGACGATCTCCTCGGTGGCATCGACGATCCGCAGCGCGGGACCGGCGTCGTCGGCGAAGAGGGTGCGCAGTTCGTCGCGCCACCGATCCGGGGTGAGCGCGGCGAGTTCCCCGGGGGCCGGTTCGGTGCGCCGGCCCGGGTTGGCGAACCACCACACGTCACCGTCGGGGTGGGCGAGGTACCCGAAGAAGCACCGCGCGCCGAAGACGAAGTGCGCCGTGCCCGGCTCCACGTCGAGCCGCAGGCCCTTCGCGAACCCGCCGGTGTTGAGGAGGCCGAGGTAGCGGGGCTCGGGGGCGTGGGGGTCGAGGACCGCGCGCGTGCGGGAGTGCAGCCCGTCCGCCCCGATCAGCAGGTGCGCTTCGGCCGACGTGCCGTCGGTGAAGTCGGCCCGCACACCGTCGCCGCAGGGGCGGGCGTCGGCCAGGTGTTTGCCGTATTCGATTCGCACGCCACGACGCAGAGCCTCGTCGCGGAGTACTCGATAGAGGTCGGCGCGTCGGAGGGTGCGGCTGGCCGCGCCGAACGAGGTCACGCCGCCGTTGTCGAACTCGGCCAGCAGTTTCCCGGTGCCGCTGGAGATGCGCATCCGGCGGGTCTCCATGCCGAAGCCGGCAAGGTCGAGGTCGAGCAGGTGCAGCGCCTCGAGGCCGTTGGTGGCGACGGTGAGGAACGCGCCCACGCCGTCCGCCATCCGGTCGTGCCCTTCGTAGACGACGGGGTGGAGTCCCGCCTGCTGTAGCGCCATCGCCGTGACCGGTCCGGCGATGCCCGCTCCGATGATCGCTACGTTGTTAGTCATATTTGCACTATACATAAAATGACTATGACGGGCGGGTGGATATGCTCCACCGATGGCCACACCGCGCAAATCGGTCCTCGCCATGGCGTTGTTGTCGATGCTCTCCGAGGAACCCATGCACGCCTACCGGATCCAGCAGCTGATCAAGGAGCGGCACAAGGACGACGTCGTCAACGTCGCGCAGCGCAACAGCGTCTATCAGACACTGGACAGGCTGCTGCGCGACGGCCTGATCGAAGTGCAGACCACCGAGCGGGCCGAGAACCGCCCCGAGCGCACCACCTACCGCCTCACCGAGCCGGGGCGCGTGATCCTGCGGCAATGGCTGACGACGATGCTCGCCGAACCGGCACGCGAATTCCCGGAGTTCCCCGCCGCTCTGGCATTTCTGCCCAGTCTCACCCCCGACGAGGCGGCCGCAGCATTGCGGGCGCGCGTCGCGGCGCTCGAGCGGAGCCTGGAGGCGCTGGCCGCCGGCCTGGCAGACGCGGCCGCGTTCCTGCCGCGGTTGTTCGTCGTCGAGGACGAGTACCGGCGGGCCGTGCTGGCAACCGAGCTCGGCTACGTGCGCGCGCTCACCGACGACATCGCCGCGGGCCGCCTGCGCTGGTGAGCGCGCGGTCGACCCGCCACGAGCCGCCTACAGCCCCAGCAGCTTGCTGATGATCTCGTTCATGATCTCGGTGGTGCCGCCGCCGATGCCGAGAACGCGGGCATCGCGGAAGTGGCGTTCGACCTCGCTCTCGCGCATGCAGCCGAGGCCGCCGAAGAGCTGCACCGACTCCATCACCGCGTGGTCGCACGCCCGGACGGCGAAGTTCTTCGCCATCGACGTCTCGAGCAGCATCGGCTCGCCGTTCACCCAGCGTTCGGCGACGGAGCGGCAGAAGGTGTGTGCCGCAGCGATCTCGGTTGCCAGCTCCGCGAGCCGGTGGCGCACCACCTGACGGCTCGACAGGGGCCTGCCGAACGTCTCGCGCGAACGGACCCACTCCACCGCCAGGTCGTAGCAGCGCTGTGCGGTGGCGACGGCCTGGAACGCGAGCGAGAGCCGCTCGCCCTGGAACTGCTGCGCGATCTGTGCGAAACCGCTGTTCTCCTCGCCGATCAGGTTCGCGACGGGCACCCGCACGTCGTCGTAGAACAGCTCGGCGGTGTCCGAGCACAGCCAGCCCATCTTGTCGAGCTTGCGCGAGACCGTGAATCCCGTTGTGCCGGTGGGTACGACGATCAGCGAGATGCCCCCGGCTCCGGCCTCGCCCGTGCGGACGGCGGTGGTGACGAAATCGGCGCGCGTGCCGGAGGTGATGTACAGCTTGGCGCCGTTGATCACGTACTCGTCGCCGTCGCGACGGGCGGTGGTCCGGATGCCCGCGACGTCGGAACCCCCGCCCGGCTCGGTGATACCCAGCGAGCCGATCATCCGGCCCTCGAGGGCGGGCCGGGCGAACCGCTCGATCAGGTCCCGGTTCCCGGACGCGACGATGTGCGGGGTGGCGATGCCGTGACTGAACAACGCGGAGATCAGACCCGACGAGCCGCCCGCGAGGATGATCTCCTCGAGGATCGCGAGCATGTCGAGCGGGTTGCCGCCGGAACCGCCGTGCTCCTCGGCGACCGAGGCGCCGAGCAGCCCGGCGTCGGCCGCCGTGCGGTGCAGCTCGGGCGGGACGGCGCCCTCGCGCTCCCAGGTGTCGAGGTGCGGGAGGATCTCCTTGCGGGTGAAGTCCGCGGCGAGCCGGCGCAGCGCGGCCCGCTCGGGGGTGTCCCAGGTTTCCCTGTTCAGCGTCGTGGTCATCGTCCGCTCCAGACGGGTGTGCGCTTCTCCATGAAGGCCATGACGCCCTCGAGGGTGTCGGCGCTGGTGGTCAGTCGGGCCAGGGCGGCGTCGGTCGCGGCCCACGCCTGTTCCTCGGACGGGACGATGCCGTCGACGATGCCGCGCGCGATCGTCTTGCTCGCCTGCACGGCCAGGGGTGCGCCGGCGGCGACGAGGTCGGCGAGCTCGAGCGCGGTGGTGAGGAGGTCGGTCCGCGGAACGACGCGGTTGACCAGACCCCAGCGCAGCGCGTCGGCCGCGGCCATCGGCTTGCCGGTGAGCACGAGCTCCATCGCGACGGCCCGAGGGAGGGCCTCGACGATCCGGAACACGCCGCCGGCGCCGGCGATGAGGCCGCGGTGGACCTCGGGCAGCCCGAACTCGGCGGTGTCGGCGGCGACGACGAGGTCGCTCGCGAGGGCGAGCTCGGTACCGCCGCCGAGGGCGGTGCCGTTGACCGCCGCGACGACCGGCTTGGTGATGTGGTGCCTGACGACGCCGGCGAAGCCCCAGTGCGCGGTCTCGGGCGGGGTCACCCCACCCGGGCCGGCGGTGCCGAGCGCCTTGAGATCGGCGCCGCCGCAGAAGACGCTGTCCCCGGCGCCGGTGAGGACGACGACGCGCACGTCCGGATCCTTGTCGGCGCGTTCCCACGCCTCGCCGAGGCCGGTGTGCACGTCGGCGTTGATGCTGTTGGCGGCCTTGGGCCGGTTGATGGTGACGAGCAGCGTGTGGCCGCGCTGCTCGACCAGGACGACGGGCTCGGTCATGCGGGGGTCTCCTCGGTGACGGGGTCGGTCAGGGTGACGGTGAGGGCGCCACCGCGGTCGACGACGTGGACGGTGCGGCCGGCGAGGCCGGGACCGCCGGCGAGCACCGCCGCGCCGGCAGCATCGGTGTAGCCGCAGACCCGACGGCCATCGGGGGTGGTGCCCACCAGGAACCCGACCGCCGGGTGGCCGTCGCGCCCGTATTCTGCGGTGGCCGTGTGGATCTCGACCTCTCCGGTGTAGTCGGCGGCGAACTCGGGCGCGGTGGCGGTCAGCATGCGGGGCTCGGGGTCGCCGACGTACCCGCGGGTGTGCGGGGCGGCGGCGAGCACGACGGTGTGCTGGTAGGTCAGGTAGCCGCCGTTGCCGTGGACGAGGGCGATCTCGGCATCGGTGCGCAGCCGGCGCGTGACGGCGACGAACGAGTGCAGCGTGTAGCTGTTGAGCGGTCCGCCGAAGAAGGAGTGGCCGCCGGTGACGCTCGGGACGGTCTCGCGGGGCAGGCCGAGGTGCTCGATGAGCAGCTTCGGCACCACGGGGAAGCAGCTGTAGGCGTCCACGATGTCGAGGTCGGCCGGCCGGAGATCGGTGCGTTCGAGGGTGCGGGCGAGGGCGTCGGCGAGCGCCGCGGACCGGCCGAAGTCGGCGCGGGCGAGGATGTCGGCCGGCTCGGTCGCGCCCGCACCGCCCCACACGTACACGATCCGGTCCTCGGCGACGCCGAGCTCGCGGGCGGTCGCGAGGGAGGTGACGACGACGGCGGCAGCCTGGTCGACGAACGGCATCGCGTTGAGCAGCAGCGGGTACGGGGCGGTGACCATCCGGTTGCGGGGGCCGACGGTGGTGATGTCCTCGGCGGTGCGCAGGTCCGGGTTCCAGGCGGCGGGGTTGCGGCCGGCGATCTCGGAGAACGCGGCGTACAGCTGGGCGGACCAGGCCAGCGACTCGTCGCGGGAGTGACCGAGTTCGTGGCTGAGCCGGTTCTCGAACAGCGGGTAGACGCGTGTGGGTGCGATCATCCCGGCGCGCTGCATGGCGGGGCTGCCGAGGTCGTCGGGGTCGAACGCCGGCGGCCCGCCGGGGTCGGTGGTCCAGCCGAGCGTGGCCGGGTCGGTGCCGGTCTTCGTCGCGGCGGTGACCGAGGCCTGGGATTCGCCGCCGACGAGGAGCGCGACGCCCGCGGCGCCGGTGGCGATCTCGTGGGCGATCCGGTCGAGCAGGGCAGCCGGCCAGTGCCCGCCGAGGGGGCTGGTGTGGGTGCGGACCGCTGCGGCGCCGAGACGGGTGGCGAGCAGGGCGGGCAGGTCGTCGTACGCCCAGCTCGCGGTCTTGACGGCGTACACGGAGTCGATGCGCTGGGCGAGTCCGTCGGCACCGGAGTCGGCGAGGGCGGCCACGGCGGCCTCGTGGATCAGGTCGAGCGGTTCGCGGGGGCCGGCGGGGGCGCCGGCGCGTCCGGAGCGCAGGTCGCCGACGCCGACGACGACGGGTACCCGGGCAGGGTCGGTCATGGCGGTCCTCGGGGGAGTTGTCCTGGATCGGTCACCCGCACACTAATACGGACTGATTCAGTCTGTAAATGGGATGGGGCGTCTGGCACACTGCAGACCGTGACCGAGCCGACCGTCCGTCGCCGGGGCCGACCCCGCGACGCCGACCTCGAGGACCGTGTCTACGACGCGGTGATCGAGGTCTACTCCGAGACCAGCTGGCGCGGCTTCACCATCGACGCGGTCGGCAGGCGCGCCCGGGTGGGCCGGGCGGCGCTGTACCGGCGCTGGGCCACCAAGGACGAGTTGCTCGTGCAGGCCCTCGAGGCGCGCAGCCCGCTGCCGGTGCCGATCGACACCGGGTCGTTGCGCTCGGACCTGGTCGAGCTCGTCACCCAGCTGCTGCGCGGCTACCGCACCACGCCCGGGCTGGTGAGCCTGCGCGTCGCGCTCGACGCGCGCGTGCACCCGGACCTGCTGGCCAACCTGACCTCCACGCTCAACCGGAGCCGCCTCGTCGCGGCCCGCACCATCGTGCTGCGGGCGGTCGAGCGCGGCGAACTGCCCCCGGCGGTCTCGGTGACCCTGCTGCTCGAGATGGTCACCGGCGCGGCGCTCAGTCACGTGCTGTTCTCCCTCGCCGACCCGGGATCGGCGGCGGACGACGACGCCTATGCCCGCACGCTCGTCGACGCCGCGATCCGGGCGCTGGTCGCGGAACGGGAACACGATCCAGGTGCCGTGACCTAACTGCAACCGTATTGCCCGGCGAGCCGCCGAAATCGATACCCTCCGAGGGTGATCCCGGCTAGCCTGGCTGACAGGTCTTACCTGTGGTGGGAGGCGCGAGAATGGATCTGCAGGCGATAGGTGAGATCGAGCGGCTGAAGTACCGCTACGCGCGGGCGCTCGACACGAAGTCGTGGATCGAACTGGCCGACACCATGGTTCCCGAGGCCACCGCCGTCTACGGCGAGCACCTGAGTTTCGAGTCGCGCGACGCGTTCCTGAACTTCCTCGAGAACACCCTCGGATCCCACGTCCTCACCGAACATCACTGTGGCCATCCCGAGATCGACGTCGAGGGCGACACGGCCACGGGCATCTGGTTCCTGGCCGACACGGTGGTGGTGCCCGAGGACGGGCTGGTGATGCGCGGGTCCGCCTACTACCACGACCGCTATGTGCGCTGCCCCGACGGACGCTGGCGCATCTCCCATACCGGATACGAAAGAAACTGGGAGACAGTCACATCCGTGTCCGACATGCCCAGCTTCCGGCTCACGTCGAACCGGTGGTCGCTGCTGCAGCAGCCGCCGCGCGCATCCTGAGCCACCCGAGAGGAGGGGGACCCCGCCCGATGACCGCGACCGACACCGAAGTCTTCCCCCGGGCCGGTGCGCTCCCGTACCTCATCGTGGCGCGCGCCCGCAGCGCCATCGACTGGTACCGGCAGGTGTTCGGCGCGACACTGGCGGCGGACCCCGTGGTGCTGGAGGACGGCCGGATCGGGCACGCCGAGCTGGTCTTTCCGACCGGAATGGTCTACCTCGCGGAGGAGTTCCCCGAGATGGGCCTGGCCGCACCCGAGGCCGGCGCGACGTCGGTGAGCCTGATGCTGCCGGTCGCCGACACCGACGCCGTTCTCGCGAAGGCCCACGACGCCGGCGGCACCGTCGAGCGCTGGATCGCCGAGAGCCACGGTCACCGCAACGCCACGCTGCTCGATCCGTTCGGGCACCGATGGCTGCTCATCGGCCCCCCGACCGGTCGCCGGCAGGACGGCACCGCCGGTACCGGACAGTAGGCCACGGTGCGCCGAGTTCGACACGCGCGCCGCCGGGCTCACACGATCGGCCGTCGGGGGAGCGGCCCGGTAGGCTCCGCCCCGTGACCGACACCTTCATCCGCACCCGCGTCGCCAACGGCATCGGCGAGGTGGTGCTCGACCGGCCGGTGGCGCTCAACGCCCTCGACTCGTCGATGATCCGCGACATGTACGAGGCCCTGCTGGCATGGCGCGACGACCCCGAGATCACCGCGGTGCTGGTCACCAGCGCATCCGACCGGGCGTTCTGCGCGGGCGGCGACATCAAGCCGGTGCGGGACGCCGCCGTGGCCGGCGACACCGCCGCGGTGCGGGACTACTTCGCGAACGAGTACCGGCTCGACGAACTGGTCGCCACCTACCCCAAGCCGTACCTCGCGCTCCTCGACGGCGTCACGATGGGCGGCGGGCTGGGCATCTCGGTACACGGCGCGGTGCGCGTCGTGACGGAGAAGGCGATGCTGGCGATGCCGGAGACGGCGATCGGCTTCATCCCCGACGTCGGCGCCAGCCACTTCCTGCCGCGACTGCGCGGCACCACCGCCCGCTGCGACGCGGTCGGACTGTATCTGGCGCTGACCGGCGCCCGCGCCGACGCGGGCGACGCCATCGCCGTCGGCCTGGCCACCCACTTCGTTCCCAGTCACCGGATCGAAGCCCTCGCCGACCGGATCCGCGAGGGACACTGGCAGCTGGCGCTCGACGAGTTCGCCGAGGCGGCCCCCGCATCGGCGATCGCCGACCGGTACGCCGACATCGACGCGGTGTTCGGCGACGGCACCGTCGCCGACGCCGTCGAACGGCTCTCCGGCGACCACGACCTCGAGGAGCAGTGGGCCGTCACCACCCGCGCGGCGCTGTGCGCGGCGTCCCCGACGAGCCTCTGGGCCACCGCGGAGCTGCTGCGTCGCGGCGCCGAGAGCACCCTGGGCGAGTGCTTCGCGCGGGAACTCGAGGTCGCGGTGCGGATCACCGCCGAGCCGGACTTCGCCGAGGGGGTGCGCGCGGTGCTCGTCGACAAGGACCGCAACCCGTCGTGGTCGCCGCGGGGGATCGGCGAGGTGGACTCGGCCGTCGTCGCGGGGCTGTTCCGGGAGTAGACGCTCGGCCGGCCGCAGTCCCGCGCGGGGAGTGGGGCGCGACGAGAGGACGCATCCGCGCACGAAATCCTCAGCAGTGCGGGTTGTTTCATGGGCAGCCGACCGGCGGGTGCGCGGATGCGGGCGTCAGCGTGCGGTGCGCTGCGGCGCGAGCAGGTCGACGACGATCTCCTGGCCGCCCAGCACGGCGCGGATCTCCGGGTTCTCGAATCCGCCCGCGACGAGGTACTCGCCGAGCAGGGTGAGCAGTTCGTCGGTGTCGATCGTCGGGTCGGAGGCGGGGGGACGCTGCGCACGGGCGGCGAGTTCGGTGTGCGCCAGTCGCGCCGCGATCCGCACGGATGCCACTCCCATCGAGTTGCGGCGCGACGCGGCGGTCGGCGTGCTGTCCGCGGCGACGCCGTTCGTGCCGGCGACGATCTCGTCGAAGCTCGGCAGCGAGAGCGGATCGGTGCCGTTGCCACCGGCCTCGTCGGCGACGTCGTGGTCCGCCGCGTGGCTTCCCACCGAATGCGGGGCGGACGCGCCGTTACCGGTCAGGGTTCCCGGCAGGGGATAGACGAAGGTGCCCGCCCGCTTGGGACCCGGCGACTCGTCCGCCGGGTCGGAACGGCCGCGCAGCGGCGTGCCGTCGGTCGGTGCGGCCGAGTCGTCGTCCATGAACGCTCCTGACATCCGCGAGCTCGGTCGGCTCGACGGCACAGCAAACTACCAGTAACACCAGCCCCACGCACCACGGGCGTCCCTAATCGGCGGTGGCCACCAGCGGCTCGAGGGTGAGCTCGGGAAGTTCCTTCTGGATGTACTGCAGCCGCCACTTGTCGCTCACCAGCGCCAGCAGCACCCCGTCGGAGCGGGTGAAGACCTCGACGCCGCGCTGCCGGTTCAGCTCGTCCGCCGAGGCCGCGTCGGTGCGGCGGGCCAGCGCGTAGCCGAGCGGTTCCATCCGCGGCTCGACGTTGTACTCGGCCTTCATCCGGGCCGCCACCACCTCGAACTGCATGGGACCGACGGCCGCCATCACCGGGGACGCGTCGCCGCGGATGTCGTTGCGCAGGATCTGCACCACGCCCTCGGAGTCGAGTTGATCGACGGCCTTGCGGAACTGCTTGTACTTCGAGGCGCTCTCGGCGCGCAGGATCGAGAAGTGCTCGGGCGCGAACGACGGGATCGGCGGGAACTCCACCTTCCTGTCCACGTACAGGGTGTGCCCGGGCGCGAGAGCCGTGGCGTTGACCAGGCCGACCACGTCGCCGGGGTAGGCATTCTCGACCGTGGACCGTTCCCGGCCGAACACCGTCAGCGCGTACTTGGTGGCGAACGGCTTGCCCGTCTGCGCGTGCGTGACGACCATGCCGCGCTCGAACACCCCGGACACCACCCGCATGAACGCCAGGCGGTCGCGGTGCGCGGTGTCCATGCCCGCCTGCACCTTGAACACCACGGCGCTGAACGGGTCGTCCACGTTGCGGGAGTTGCCGTTCACGTCGAGCCGGGCGCGCGGCGGCGGCGCCAGCGCGACGAGGGTGTCGAGGATCTGCCGGACGCCGAAGTTGAGCATCGCCGACGCGAAGATCACCGGCGAGGTCTGCCCGGCCAGGAACAGCTCCTGGTCGTGGTCCTGGCCGCTGGCAGACAGCAGCTCCGACTCCTCGGCCGCCTCGATCCACGTCTCGCCCTCACGGTCCTCGGCCTCGCCGGGGGAGAGCCGGTCCTCGGGGGCGATCTTCGCGCCGCCGGCGGTGCGGGTGAACTTGACGTACTCGACGGGTGCGCCGTCCTCGCCGCGGCGCAGCAGGCCGCGGAAGTCGCCGGCGATGCCGACGGGCCAGAACAGAGGGGTGGGGGTCAGGCCGATGCGCTCGTCGATCTCGTCGAGCAGTTCCAGCGGGGTCCGGCCGGGCCGGTCCCACTTGTTGATCACGGTGATGACGGGGATGCCCCGGTGCCGGCACACCTGGAACAGCTTGAGCGTCTGCGGTTCGAGGCCCTTGGCGGCGTCGATGAGCATCACCGCCGCGTCCACGGCGGTGAGCACCCGGTAGGTGTCCTCGGAGAAGTCGGAGTGGCCGGGGGTGTCGACGAGGTTGATCACGTTGACGACGTCGTCGCCGGACTCCTCGGAGCGGTAGTTGAACTGCAGCGCCGTGGAGCTGACGGAGATGCCGCGGGCCTTCTCCATCTCCATCCAGTCGGACACGGTGGACTTGCGCCCGGCTTTGCCGTGCACCGCACCGGCCTCCGCGATGACCTTCGCATGCAGGGCCAGCGCCTCGGTCAGCGTGGACTTGCCGGCGTCCGGGTGGGAGATCACTGCGAAGGTGCGGCGGCGACCCGCTTCCGCGAGCACTTCCTTCGACGACACGGCGGTGTTGCCGGCGTCGTTGCCGGTGGAAACGGGCGGGGTAGTCAACGCGGAAGAACCTCTCGAAGCGGATGTGCGGCTCGTGGATGCGCGCGAGCGGCTCGCGCATCGCAGACAACTCGTCCATGTTACTCGGCGATTGAATGTCGATTTCCGCCAGATTCGGTCACATTCGCCGAAGAGACTCCCCCTCGGCGCGGATCGGGGGCACCCTGGGCGTGGTCGTATCCGGCGTGAGGAGTGGTTCGTGAGCAGATTCACCGACGAGATGTACGAGACCGCGGCTCGCTCGCCGCATGCTCTGGTCACCGGCGAGCCGGACGCCCCGCGGCGGCAGACGTGGGGGCAGATCCACGAGCAGGCCCGGCGCATGGCCGGTGCCCTCGCCGCGGCCGGCATCGGCCACGGCGACGCCGTCGGCATCCTCGCCGGGAATCCGGTGGACATCGCACCCGCCTGCCAGGCCGTGTGGATGCGCGGTGGCTCGGTGACGATGCTGCACCAGCCCACCCCGCGCACCGACCTGGCGCTGTGGGCCCGCGACACCGAGGTCGTCATCGGCATGATCGGCGCCCGCACCGTGGTGCTCGGCGCCCCCTTCGAGATCGCCGCGCCGCTGCTCGCCGAGCGGGGCATCCCCGTCGTCACGATCGCCGAGATGGACGCCGGCACGCCCGTCGACCCGCTGCCCACCGACGAACAGGACGTCGCGCTGCAGCAGCTGACCTCCGGGTCCACGGGATCCCCGAAGGCCGTGCAGATCACGCACGAGAACTTCTACGTCAACGCGTACGCGATGATCGAGCGGATCAAGTTCTCCCTCGACGACGACGTGATGGTCAGCTGGCTGCCGCTGTTCCACGACATGGGGATGGTCGGGTTCCTCAGCGTGCCCATGCAGGTCGGCGCCGAGGTCGTCTCCGTGACCCCGCTCGACTTCCTGCGGTCCCCGCTGCTGTGGGCCGAGCTGATGAGCAAGTACCGCGGAACCGTAACGGCCGCACCGAACTTCGCGTATTCACTGCTGGCGCGCAAGCTTGCGCAGGCGCCCGACGGCGCGGTCGACCTGTCGTCGGTGCGGTGGATGTGGAACGGTGCCGAGCCGGTCGACCCGGACACCATGGAGGCCCTCGCCGCCGCCGGCGCCCGGTTCGGCCTCGACCCCGCCGCCCTCGCGCCGGTCTACGGCATGGCCGAGACCACCCTCGCGGTCTCGGTGCCGGACCCCGGACGCGGGCAGATCCTCGATCTCGTCGACCCCGACCTGCTCGAGGCCGGCGGGATGGCGGTGCCGTCGAGCCGGGCCAACGCCCGTCGCCTGCCCACCCTCGGCCACCTCGTGCCCGGCCTCGAGGGCCGCGTCGTCGGCCAGGACGGGGAGGTGCTGCCGCCCCGCGGCGTCGGCATCATCCAGTTGCGCGGCAGGGCGGTCACCCACGGCTACCTCACCATCGACGGTCCGGTGCCCGCGCAGGACTCGCAGGGCTGGTTCGACACCGGCGACGTGGGCTACTTCACCGAGGACGGCCTGGTCGTGGTGTGCGGACGCGTCAAGGACGTCATCATCATGGGCGGGCGCAACGTCTATCCCACCGACATCGAACGGGCCGCGTGCAGCGTCGACGGCGTGCGCCCCGGCAACGCCGTCGCGATCCGCCTCGACGCCGGCGACAAACGCGAGTCGTTCGCGGTCGCCGTCGAGACCAACCGGATCGACGATCCGGAGGAGGTGCGCCGCATCGAACACGACGTCGTGCACGCGGTCGTCGCGGAGGTGGGGGTGCGGCCGCGCACCGTCGCGGTCCTCGGGCCGGGCAGCATCCCGAAGACGTCGTCGGGCAAGCTGCGCCGCGGCAGCTCCGTCCACCTGCTGGGCGGCTGACGCCGCGCTCAGTCCACCTGCTGGGCGGCTCGCCGCGCTCAGTGCAGCCTGTTCTGCGCCTCTTCCAGGCCGACCCGCAGCAACAGCTCCACCGCGTCGGCGGCCTGCTCGCGGATCAGGTCGAGGTCCTTGCGTTCGGTCGCGGAGAACGGCTTGAGCACGTAGTCGGCCGGGTCCATGCGGCCCGGCGGGCGGCCGATCCCGATGCGGGTGCGCAGGTAGTGCTTGGTGCCGAGGGCACTCGAGATCGACCGCAGCCCGTTGTGGCCGTTCTCGCCGCCGCCGAGCTTGAGCCGGATCGCGCCGAAGTCCAGGTCCAGCTCGTCGTGGAGGACGACGACGTCGGCGGGCTCGACGGAGAAGAACCGCGCGAGTCCCGCGACCGGGCCGCCCGAGAGGTTCATGTAGGTGCGTGGCTTGGCGAGGATCACCTGCCGGCCGTCGAGGCGGGCCTGCACGATGTCGGCGTTGCTGCGCTTGTGCGCGCTGAACTTCCCGCCGACGCGGGCGGCGAGCGTGTCGGCCACCATGCAGCCGACGTTGTGGCGGGTCTTCTCGTACTGCGAGCCGGGATTGCCCAGCCCCACGACGAGGGCGGTGCCGTCGCTCACTTGGCGGTGTCCTTCCGTTGCGGCGGGTGTTGCTACGACGGCGGCGCGTCATCCCGTGGGATGACGCGCCGCTCGTCACGTCACGCGGAGCCGGTGGGGCTCAGGCCTCCTCGGCCTCGGCAGCCTCACCCTCCGCGGTCTCGCCCTCCATCGCGGCGGCGGTCGGTGCGGCGACCACGTTCACCAGCAGCAGCTCCGGGTCGCCCTGCAGGGTCGCACCGGCGGGCAGCTGCACGTTGTTCGCGAGGATCTGGGTACCGGCCTCGACACCCTCGATGGACACCTCGACCTGCTCGGGCAGGTTCAGGGCGTCGGCCTCGAGCTGGACGGTGTTGACCTCGTTGACGACCAGGGTGCCGGAGGCGGCCTCACCGGTGACCACGAGCGGGACCTCGACGGTGACCTTCTCGCCCTTCTTCACGACGAGCAGATCGGCATGTTCGATGTAGTTGCGGATCGGGTGCACGACGACCGACTTGGTCAGCGCCAGCTCCTCGGCGCCGTCGACCTCGAGGGTCAGCAGGGCGTTGGTGCCGTGGGCGCGCAGCACGGCCGCGAACTCACGGGCCGGGAGGGCGAGGTGCTTGGGGTCCGTGCCGTGGCCGTACAGAACGGCGGGGACCTGACCGTCGCGGCGGGCGCGGCGGGCGGCACCCTTGCCGAACTCGGTACGGACGGCGGCTACGAGACGGTTTTCGTCGGACATGCTGAAAGGCTCCTACGCATATGGCTCGAACTGGGGCGGTCTTCCCGGCGAGGGGCGACGCGCGCGGCCAGGAGCGTGGACACGCTCGAGCGGAGCCGCAGCCGCGTCGATCACGGTGAGCCAGCGATTTCGCGGTTCACCCTCGCCGAGACAACTCGAACGACTCTACCGGATCCGCCCGAGCCAGTCGAACGCCGCCCCTGCGCTCAGCCGCGGGCGGCGGCGGTGCCCGCCCGCCGGCCGAAGAAACTGCCATCGCCGAGGGAGATGCCGCTGCAGTATCCCCACGCCGACAGCCCGGCCGCCGCCCGTCCCGCCGCGAACAGCCCCGGGATCGGCGCGCCGTCGACGTGCAGCACCTCCGAGTCCGGGCTCGTGCGCAGGCCGCCGAGCGTGAACCCGCCGGTCATGCCGCGCAGGTCGATCGCCGCGACGGGCGAACCGATCGGCTTCACCCATTCGCGCTTCTTGCCCAGCAGCGGGTCCTCGCCCCGTGCGGCGTGCCGGTTGTACAGCTGCACCGTGGACTGCAGCGCCTGCTCGGGCAGACCCATCTCGGCCTCGAGTTCGGCGACGGTCTCGCACACCCACTTCGGCTGATGCCGCAGCTGCTCCGACGACGTCGGGGCTGCGATCCCCGCCTCGTACGCCTCCTCGTCGATGACGAGGAACGCCTCGTTGTCGTTCTTCAGCAGGGTCAGCTGACCGATGCGGCCCGGGTAGGTGTCCTCGGGCACGTATCGCTGGCCGCGCCCGTTGACGAGAATGCCGCGCGCGATCAGCTGAGGATCACAGAAGAACGCCACCTCGGTCGCGTTCATGTGCGCGAGGTCGGCGCCGAGGGCTTGCGCCATCCGGATCGCCCGACCGTCGTGCTCCTCGATCGACGCGGCGGGACGGCCCACCAGATGCGGCGCGTACGCCCGCACCATGTCGTCGTTGTAGGCGAAGCTGCCCGTGGCGAGAACGACCCCTCGGCGCGCCCGGATCGCCAGGTCGGTGCCGTACCGCTTGGCCAGCACCCCGACCACCCGTCCGGACGCATCGGTGACGAGGGTCTGCACCCGCACGTCGTACTCGGCGCGGACCCCGAGCGCGGCGGCCTTCTCGGTGAGCGGCTTCATGAGCATGTAGCCGCCGCCCTGCTCGCCGGTGCGCTTGTTGCTCATCTGCGGCACGTGACCGCGCGGCGCGGGCCGGGCGACGGTGCGGAACGGCGCCGAATTCTCCCCGCCGGTGTACTGCAGGCCCGCGTCGGTGGGTGGCTCCCACCCGGGCTCGCCCCAGAACTCGTGCTTGAACGGCACCCCGCACTCGACGAGCCAGTCGAAGTGCGCGACGGAGCCCGCGCAGTACGCGGCGATCTTCTCCTCGTCCACGCCCGGTCCGAGCGCCGCGGTCAGGAACGCGCGCATGTCGTCCACCGAGTCCTCGAACCCGCAGGCCCGCTGCACGGCCGTGCCGCCGCCGAGGTAGACGAATCCGCCGGCGAGGGCGGCCGCGCCGCCCCACCCGCCGGTGCGCTCCAGCACCAGCACGTCGGCTCCGGCGTCGGCGGCGCCGACGGCCGCGCAGACACCGGCGATGCCGTATCCGGCGATCACGACGTCGGCCTCGAGATCCCAGGCGGGGATCCGGTCGACGGGCACAGGACGGACGGGACTGGTCTCGGTCATCGCGATCCTCTCGAAGTGGTGCGGGGATTCGCACACCTTGACCACGCGACCTGGGGGAGCGATACCGGCTGTCCCGGTTGCCGGGACGGTCAGGACCGGGTGAGCGACCGCACGGCCGCCAGGAACCGGTCCACGTCGGCGGGGGAGACGAAGTAGTGCGGGGAGGCCCGCACCACCGACTCGAGCCGCCGCGCCGACATCTCGAGCAGCGTCGAGCCGCGCCCGCTGACCGTGACCGTGATCGCCGCGGCGGCCAGCGCGTCCCGCAGTTGCGCCGGATCCCAGCCGTCGACGGTGAACGAGACGATGCCGCTGTGCTCCTTGCCGAGGTCGCGCACGGCCACGCCGGGGATCCGGCCCAGCCCGTCGCGCAGGTGCTCGGCCCGGTAGGCGACCGCCTCGGTCACCGCGTCGACACCGAAGTCGAGCAGGTAGTCGACGGCGGCGCCGAGCCCGAGGCGGGCGGCGACGTTCGTCTCCCACAGCTCGAACCGCGTCGCGTCGTCGGCGACCCGGTACTCGTCCGGGGCCGTCCACTGCGCGCTGTGCAGGTCGAGCACGGCCGGTTCGAGCTCGGTGATCAGCCGGGGGCGGACGTAGAGGAAGCCGGTGCCGCGAGGCCCGCGCAGCCACTTGCGACCGGTCGCGGAGAGCGCGTCGACGTCGAACTCGGGCACGCTCACCGGCAGCTGGCCGACGGACTGGCACGCGTCGAGCAGCACCAGCGCACCGACCTCGTGCGCGGCGTCGGCCACCTCCCGCACCGGGTTGACGAGCCCGCCGTTGGTCGGGGCGTGCACGACGGACACCAGCTTGACCCGCTCGTCGAGGGTGCGGCCGAGGGCGTCGACGTCGATCCGGCCGAGCGCGTCCGTGGGCATCGTCTCCACCGTCGCGCCGGTCGCGCGGGCGCGCTGCAGCGCGGAGACGGCGTTGCTGGCGTATTCGGAGCGGGTGAGCAGGATCCGGTCGCCCTCGCCGAGCGGCACCGAGTAGAAGAAGCTCGCCCACGCCCGGGTGGCACTCTCGACCAGCGCGATCGACGACGCCTCGGCGCCGATCAGCCGCGCGATCGAGGTCTTCACCGCGGCGAGGTCGTCGGCGCGTTCCGCGGCCGCGACGTACCCGCCGACCTCGGCCTCGCGCCGTAGATGCGCGACCGTCGTCTCCAGCACCGGGGTGGGCGGCAGCGACGAGCCCGCGCTGTCGAGGAAGACCCGGTCGAAGCAGCCGGGCGTGTCCCGACGGGCGCGTTGCAGGTCGAGCATCGAGGACGTACCTCCCGTTCATGTCTTCGTGGTTGGAATGTACGCGTGAGCGAATCGACACCCCTGCAGCGCCGGCTCGGCACCGGTGACGCCGTCGCCATCGGGCTCGGCGCGATGATCGGGGCGGGGGTGTTCTCGGCGTTCGCGCCGGCCGCTGCCGCGGCCGGCGCGGGCCTGCTCGTCGGCCTGGCCCTCGCCGCGGTCGTGGCGTACTGCAACGCCACGTCGTCGGCGCAGCTCGCCGCGCAGTACCCGACGTCCGGCGGCACCTACGTGTACGGCCGGGAACGGCTCGGACCGTGGTGGGGGTTCGTGGCGGGCTGGGGCTTCGTGATCGGCAAGACCGCCAGTTGCGCGGCGATGGCCTTGACCTTCGCCTCCTACGCCGTGCCGGAACCGTGGCGGCGGCCGGTCGCCGTCGCCGCGGTCCTCGCCCTGACCGCCGTGAACTACCGGGGCATCACCCGCACGGCCCGGCTCGCGCGCATCATCGTGGCGATGGTGCTCGTCGCCCTCGCCGTGGCGGTGACGGCGAGCTGGGCCGGTCCCGGGGCACAGCCCGCCGATCCGTTCGGCCCCGTCGGCGGCGGCGCGTACGGGGTGCTGCAGGCGGCCGGTCTGCTGTTCTTCGCCTTCGCGGGCTACGCGCGGATCGCGACTCTCGGTGAGGAGGTGCGCGAGCCGGGCCGGACCATCCCGCGCGCGATCGTCGGCGCCCTCGGAGTCGTGGTGCTGCTCTACGCCGTCGTCGGGGTGACCCTGCTCGCGTGCCTCGGGCCGGACCGGGTGGCGTCGAGCAGCGCGCCGCTGTTCGACGCGGTCCGCGCGGGCGGCTGGGCATGGGCGGCGCCCGTCGTGGTGGCCGGGGCCGCGGTCGCGTCGCTGGGCGCACTGCTCGCCCTCGTGACGGGCGTCGGCCGCACCGCACTCGCGATGGCGCGGCAGGGCGATCTGCCGCGCCCGCTGGCGGCGGTGCATCCGCGATTCGCGGTGCCGCACCGGGCCGAACTCGCCGTCGCTGCGGTGGTGTGCCTGCTCGTCGCGACCGTCGATCTGCGGGGAGTGATCGGATTCTCATCCTTCGGGGTGCTGGTGTACTACCTCGTCGCGAACCTGTCCGCCTTCACCCAGCGGGACGGGCACCGTCGCTACCCCCGATTCCTGCAGGTGATCGGTGCCGTCGGGTGCGTTGCGCTGACGCTGACGCTGCCGCCGGGCGCCGTCGGGGTCGGCGCCGCCGTGCTGGCGGTCGGTGTCCTCGCACGGGCGACGCGCCGGGCCGTGCCGTGAGCGTTCACCCGCATCCTGTCGCCGGTTGACGTTAGGCTCGTCCGTGAGCTGGCCCACAGGCGAGGGAGGGGCGGACCGAGTGGTGATCACAGTCGACACGGCGGTGCCGCGCGCGGACGCCGGCATCGCCTCACGAACCGCCGCCGAACTGCACGTGCGAAGGGTGAGCTTCCGCTTCGGGCCGCCCCGGCTGATCGGCGTGGAACTGGAATGGCTCACCGCCCGGGCCGACGGCACGAGCGCCCGGCCGGAGCTGCAGGCGATCCTCGAGGCCCTCGGCCCGCACGCCCCCCGGCAGCTGGCTCCCGGCTCCTCGGCGCGGCCGTTGCCGTCGGGCAGCGCCGTGACCCTCGAGCCCGGCGGGCAGGTCGAACTGTCGAGCGTGCCGTGTGGCTCGGCGCGGCAGGTCTGCGACCGTCTCACCGCCGATGCCCGCATGCTCCGTGCGCTGCTGGCGCGCCGGTCGGTGGACATGATCGACGCGGCGGCCGACGAACTGCGCCCACCGCAGCGGCTGCTGCGCACCCCCCGGTACAGCGCGATGGAGCTGCGGTTCGACCGGATCGGGCCGCTGGGCCGGTTGATGATGAACAGCACCGCCGCCACTCAGGTGAGTGTCGACGCCGGCGCCGACGACGACGAGCTGGCCCGCCGGTGGCGGGTGCTGCACGCCGTCGGACCGGCGCTCGTGGCCGCGTTCGCGTGTTCCCCCTCGCTGCGCGGCGCCCCGGACGGAACCTGGGCGTCGCAGCGGATGCGGACCTGGCTGGCACTGGACGCCGACCGCACCACGCCCGTCCCCGATCCGGCGCACTACCCGGCCTGGGCGCTCGACGCGCCGCTGCTGTGCGTGCGCGCGTCCGACGGGGACTGGCATGCGCCGCCGGGCGCGTCGTTCGCGGACTGGCTCCTCGGCGATCTCGACGACGAGATCGGGCGCCGGCCCACCGTCGCCGACCTGGACTACCACCTGACCACCTTGTTCCCGCCGGTGCGTCCCGCCGGGCATCTCGAGGTCCGGTACATCGACGCCCAGCCGGGTGCCCTCTGGCAGGTCCCGGTCGCCGCGGTCGAGGCGCTGCTCACCTCGTCGGCCGTGATGGACGAGGCCCTGGCCGTCGCCGCACCCGTCGTGGACCGCTGGCAGGAGGCTGCCGAGTTCGGTCTCGCGGACCTCGAGCTCCGGGCCGCGGCGGTCGGACTGCTCGCCCTCGCCGCGGAGGCGTCGCCGGACATGCGGTTCACCACGGCCCTGGACACAGCGGCGGCGCGGTGCTGCCGCGGTCGCACCCCGGAGGTCCAGGACCGGTGAGCGGTCTGCGCACCCGGCTCGGCCGGGACCTCGCCCGCGCGCGGGCGAGGGTCCTCGCGCTGACCGACATCGACGACGCGGAGCTCACGGCCCAGCATTCGCCGCTGATGAGCCCCCTGGTGTGGGATCTCGCGCACATCGCCAACCAGGAGGAACGCTGGCTGCTCCGGGCGGCCGGCGGTCAGGGCGGTGTGCGCCCGGACGTCGACGACCTCTACGACGCCTTCCGGCATCCCCGCGCTGACCGCCCGGCGCTGCCGCTGCTCGGGCCGGCGGAGGCCCGCGGCTACGCAGCGGAGGTCCGCGCGCGGGCGGCGGACGTGCTGGCGCAGTGTGAATTCGACACCGACCTCACCCGCGACGGATTCGTCTTCGCGATGAGTGTCCAGCACGAGGTGCAGCACGCGGAGACGATGCTGGCCACACACCAGTTGCGGGCGGGATCGCCCGTGCTCGACGCCCCACCGCCGCCGCGGCGCGCCGAGCCGCCGGCCGCGGACGAGGTGCTGATCCCGGGCGGCGAGTTCGAGATGGGTACCTCGACCGATCCGTGGGCGCTGGACAACGAGCGGGCCGCGCACCGGGTGTACGTACCGGCGTTCGCGATCGACACGGTGCCGGTCACCAACGGGCGCTACCTCGAGTTCCTGGCCGACGGCGGCTACGCCCGCCGGGAGCTGTGGAGCCCGGAGGGATGGGTGCACCGCGAGCAGGCGGGTCTCGAGGCCCCCCAGTTCTGGACCCGCGACGACTCGGGCACGTGGTGGCGCCGCCGGTTCGGGGCGGTGGTGCCGCTCGATCCCGACGAGCCCGTCGTGCACGTGTGCTTCCACGAGGCGGAGGCGTTCGCCCGCTGGGCCGGGCGCCGGCTGCCCAGCGAGGCCGAATGGGAGAAGGCCGCCCGCTGGGACCCGCTGACCGGCGCGAGCCGGCGCTACCCGTGGGGCGACGAGGAACCGACCGAGGCCCACGCCAACCTCGGCCAGCGGCACCTCGGGCCGGCCGTCGTCGGCGCCTATCCGGCGGGTGCGTCGCGCCTCGGCGTGCACCAGCTGATCGGCGACGTGTGGGAATGGACGGCCTCGGGGTTCGAGCCGTACCCCGGGTTCACCGCCTTCCCGTACCGGGAGTACTCGGAGGTGTTCTTCGGCGGCGACTTCCGGGTGCTGCGCGGCGGCTCGTTCGGCACCGACCCCGCGGCCTGCCGTGGCACCTTCCGCAACTGGGACCTGCCGATCCGGCGGCAGATCTTCGCCGGCTTCCGCTGCGCGCGGGACGTGCCGGATGTGTAGACACCTGGGATATCTCGGGCCGGTCCGTTCCGTGAGCTCCCTGGTGACCGAGGGACCCCGGTCGCTGATGCGCCAATCCTGGGCGCCGAAGGACATGCGCGGCGGCGGCACCATCAACGCCGACGGGTTCGGGATGGCATGGTGGGGCGCGGACGGCTTGGGCCGCTACCGGAACCCCGCTCCGATCTGGTCCGACCCCTTTGTCGCCGAAGGTCTTTCGCATATCAGTGCCGGAGCCGTCATGGCGTCGCTGCGCTCGGCGACGGAGGGCATGCCCGTCGAGCGCTCGGCCTGCGCCCCGTTCACCCGCGACGGCTGGGCGTTCAGCCTCAACGGGCTGGTCCGCGGATGGCCCGGTTCGCTCGTCTCGCTGGCCCAGCGCCTGCCGGTGGCCGAACTGCTGCAGCTCGAGTCGCCCACCGACGCGGCCGCGCTGTGGCTGCTGCTGTACTCGCGGCTGCGTTCCTCGCGGCCCGAGCAGGCGCTGATGCGGCTCGTGCACGACGTGCTCGCGGTCGCGCCGGGTTCGAGGCTGAACCTGTTGCTGGGCAACGGTTCCGGGTTGTGGGCGACAGCCTGGTACCACTCGCTGTGGACCCTCGTCGACGAGGACGTCGCCGTGGTGTCCTCGGAACCGTACGACGACGATCCGCGCTGGCGTCAGGTGCCGGACCGGCACCTGGTCAGCGCCCGACCGGGGCACCTCATCGTGTCCCCCATGGAGGTGGCCGTTTCATGACGGTGGACGTGTACCTGACCCCGGAGCAACTCGACGAGTCGCTGCGGGCCGACGCGCGCCGCGGGCTGACGTCGTCGCCGAAGTGGCTCTCGCCGACCTGGCTCTACGACGCGCGCGGCGGCGAGCTCTTCGACCAGATCACCCGCCTGCCGGAGTACTACCCCACTCGCACCGAACGGGCTCTGCTGCAAAAGCATTCACCGGAACTGGCCGACGAGGCCCGTCCCGAGATGCTCGTCGAGCTCGGGTCGGGCTCCTCCGAGAAGACGGAGATCCTGCTCGACGCGCTGCAACCGTACATCCATACGTACGTACCGCAGGACGTGTCGGAGGCCGCCCTGCAGCCCGCGGTGACCCGGCTCTCGGCCGAGTACCCGGACCTGACGGTGCGGGGCGTCGTCGGAGACTTCACCGGCTCGCTCGCCCACCTGCCCGGCGGCGGACGCCGCATGATCGCGTTCCTCGGCGGCACCATCGGCAACCTGGCGCCCGCCGAGCGTGCCGCGTTCCTCACCGATCTCGCCGCGGTGCTCGAGCCGGGGGAGTGGCTGCTTCTCGGCATCGGCCTCGTCACCGACCCGGACGTGCTCGTGCCGGCCTACGACGACGCGGCCGGGGTCACCGCGGAATTCGACCGCAACGTGCTGAACGTGCTCAACAACCGGCTCGGTGCGGACTTCGAACCCGGGAAGTTCCGGCACGTCGCCGTGTGGGACCCGATCAACGAATGGATCGAGATGCGGCTCGAGGCCACCGAGCCCATGACCGTCCGAATTCCCGGGCTGGATCTCGAGATCTCCTTCGCGGCGGGCGAGCAGCTGCGCACCGAAATCTCCGCCAAGTTCCGTCTCGACGGGATGGGCCGTGAACTGACCGAGGCCGGGTTCGTCGTCCGGCGCGAATGGATCGATCCCGACGGGAGGTTCGCGCTGATCGGCGCGAGCCGCGGCTGAGCCGCGCATCGGCGGCCCCAGGCCGCCGACGGCAGGAAGCCGGTTGGACAGCACCGGCCCGGCCGCGCGAGGCTGGCAGACGTGACGTCGACCCGGCCCGTGCTGACCGCCCCCGTGCTGCTGCTGATGGCGGCGGCCACCGGTTTGTGCGTGGGCGGCAACTACTTCAACCAGCCCCTGCTCGACTCGATCGCCGCCGCCCTGGGCACCTCCCACTCCGCCGCCGCAGCCACCGTCACCATCGCCCAGGTCTCCTACGGCCTCGGCCTGCTGTTCCTGGTGCCGCTCGGTGACATGTTCGACAAGCGCCGCCTCACGGTCGGGCTCATGCTCGCCGCCGCGGCCGGCCAGGCGATCAGCGGAGTCGCCCCGAACATCGCGGTGCTGGCCGTCGGCACGGCGATCGCAGGGCTGTTCTCGGTGGCCGCGCAGGTGCTGGTGCCGTTCGCCGCGACCCTGGCCACACCGGAGCGCAGCGGCCAGGCCGTCGGGACGGTGATGAGCGGCTTGGTGCTCGGCATCCTGCTCGCCCGAAGCGTCGCCGGGCTCCTCGCCGGCGTCGGCGGGTGGGCCACCGTCTACCGGGTGAGCGCCGCCGTGATGGTCGTGGTCGCGCTGGCCCTGTGGCGGGTGCTGCCGACGTCGCGACCCGCCGAGCGCATCGGTTACGGGACCACGCTGCGTTCGCTCGGGACCCTTGTGCGCACCCAGCCGCGGCTGCGCACCCGGTCGCTGCTCGGCGCCCTGTCGTTCGCGTCCGTGAGCGCCCTGTTCTCGACGATGGCGTTCCTGCTGGCCGGCGAACCGTACGGTTTCGACGAGGTGCAGATCGGACTGGTGGGCCTGGCCGGGGTCGCCGGCGCGGTGATGGCCAACCTCACCGGCCGCCTCGCCGATCGTGGACTCGCGCAGCTCACCTCGGGCGTCGGCGCGGCGGTGCTCGTCGCGTCGTGGGCCGCGCTGGCCGCCGGCGCGTACTCGCTGGCGTGGTTCCTGATCGGGATGGTCGCGATCGACCTGGCGCTGCAGGCCATCCACATCAGCAACCAGAACATCGTCTACGCGCTGGCGCCCGCGGCGCGTTCCCGCATCAACGCGGTGTACATGACGACGTACTTCATCGGCGCCGCTGCCGGTTCGGCGCTCGGCGCGGTCGCGTGGACGAGCGCCGGCTGGACCGGGGTGTGCCTGTTCGGGGTGGCGGCGGCCGTCGTGACCGCGCTGGTGTGGGTGGCGGACCTGCGGGTGGCGCGACGGGCCGTCGCCGTGCCGGCCTGCTAGTGGACGGCGGACTGCGCGACGTGTGCGGACCGGCGCGCCAGGACCGGAAGGATCACCAGCGACACCGCCGCACCGGTCAGCGCCAGGGCGGGGAACCCGGCCGCCGCGACGACGAGCCCGGAACCCAGGCCGCCGCCCGCCCCGGCCAGTGCGACGAACAGGTCCGCGGTGCCCTGCGTGGCCGCGCGGGACTCGAGCGGCACCGCATCGGTGACGAGCGCGGTGCCGCTCACCAGGCCCAGGCTCCACCCGAAGCCGAGCAGGCCCAGCGCGAACGCGAGCGCCGCCACCGAGTGCGGCGGGGCCAGCGCCGCGGACACCCCGGAGGCCAGCAGGACGAGTCCCGCGGCGGCCGCGACCCGGTAGGGCCCGATCCGGTCCACGAGCATCCCCGCGATCGGTGACGGCAGGAACATCGCCGCAACGTGGATCGCGATGACCACGCCCGTCGCGCCGACGTCGTGCCCGTGGTCGCGCATGTGGATCGGCGTCATCGTCATCACCGCCACCATCACGAGCTGCGTGACGATCATGACCACGACCCCGGCGGTCACTGCGGGCGTCCACGGCCGGCCCGGCGCCGGCGTGTCGCCGGCCGGCGCCGGATCCTCGCCGGCGGTGCCGCTCAGGGTTTCCGCGGCGGTGGCGCTCAGGGCTTCCGCGGCGGCGCGGCTGCGGGCGAGCAGGAGCGGGTCCGGGCGCAGCAGCACCCACAGGACGACGGCGGCGAGACCGTAGGCGACGCCGGAGAGCACGAACGGCCCGGACAGCCGGGGAATGCCCCACGATTCGGCGGCGTCGCCCATCACGGTGGTCAGGTTCGGGCCCACCACCGCCCCGAGGGTCGTCGCCACCAGCACCGTGCTCACGGCGCGGCCGCGCCGCGCCGGGGCGGCCAGGTCGGCGCCCGCGTAGCGCGCCTGCAGGCTCGTCGCCGTGCCCGCGCCGTAGACGAACAGGGCCGCGAACAGCAGCACCGCGGTGTCGAGCGCCGCCGCGGCCACCACGCCCGCGCTGCCGATCGCGCCCGTGGTGTAGCCGAACGTCAGGCCCCCACGGCGCCCGGCGCGCTGCGAGATCCGCCCCACGGCGACGGCCGCGGCCGCCGACCCGATCGTGAACAGGGCGCTCGGCACCCCGGCGAGACTCGTGCTGCCCAGCATGTCCTGCGCGAGGAGCGCGCCGACGGTCACACCGGCGGCCAGGCCCGCGCCGCTGAGGATCTGCGCGGCCACCAGCACGGTCAGGACGCGGCGCTGTTCCGGGATCGGTTCGGTCACAGCCGGGAGGGTACGCCGGTAACGTCGACGGTGACCCATCGGTGAGGAGGCACGGTGACCGATTCGGAGAAGGTCGAGAACGAAAACGCCCGCGTATCGCGGATCTTCGACGAGATGTCGAAGAACTACGACCGCGGCATGGGCCTGGTCGAGCGGCTGATCCTCGGGCCGGCCCGGCACTGGGCGGCCGCGCAGGCCCGCGGTCGCGTCGTCGAACTCGCCGTCGGCACCGGGCTCAACCTTCCCCTCTACGGTCCGGAGGTCGAGCACGTCGTCGGCATCGACATCTCACCGAGGATGCTCGAACTCGCCCGGGCGAAGGCCTCCGCCGATCCGCGCGTCGAACTGCGGGAGGGCGACGTCCAGGCCCTCGACCTGCCCGACGCGAGCGCCGACACCGTGCTCTCGACCTTCACGTTCTGCACCGTGCCCGACCCGGCCCGCGCCGCCGCCGAGGCGTATCGCGTGCTCGTCCCCGGCGGCCGCGTCGTCCTCGCCGAGCACGGGCCGTCGACGAATCGGGCGCTGCGCGCCCTGCAGCGGGGCATCGAGCCGCTCAGCATCCGCTTCGGCGCCGACCACCTGCTCCGCGACCCCGCCCCCTATCTCACCGAGGCCGGGTTCGTGGTCGACGACGTGCACCGCACCGGGCGGATGGGCATCGTGTTCCGGGTGCTCGCCCACAAACCGGCGTGACCGCCCCGAGCCGAGCGAACGTGCCATCGCGTCGATCTGCGGAGATGAGCGATACATTCGCTCGGTTCGGGAGGGGACATCGGCGCCGGAAAGGGCCGCGGAAGTGTGCCTAGAGATCACCGGTCACCGGCAGCAGCCGCAGCTCCCGCGCCCGGGTGATGGCCTCGACCCGGGTGTGGACCTCGAGCTTGCGGTAGATGCTGCGCAGCTGCGTCTTGACCGTGTTCGGGGAGACGAACAGGAGCCGGGCGATCTCGCTCTGCGGTGATCCGTCGGCCAGCAACGCGAGCACCTGCCTCTCCCGCGGGGACAGCTCGACCCGCACGACCTCGTCCGGGAACACCGCCCCGACGGAACCGCCCGGCACCGCAATACCGCTGCGCTCGACGAGCTCTCGCCGATGCCGGTCCGGCACGGTGGTGAAGGCGCGCCGATTGCCGAGCGTCCGAGCGAGCGTGCAGGCGCGCTCCCAGCACACGATCGCGGACCGGAGATTGCCGAGATCGAGCTGCACGGCGGCGTCCAGCAGCAACGCCTCGAGATGGGCCCGCGGGAATCCACAGTCCGGCCACGACACCCGCGCGAGCTTCTTGGCGGCCCGGCCGGGACACCCGCCGAGCAGATCCACCCGCGCGTCGGAGACGACGAGTATCGGATGGTGCCGGGGCTCCTGGTCCGCCACGGCGCGGGCCAGGTTGCCGTTGCCGAGAGCCAGGTGCAGGTCGATCTCCGTCGCGGTGAGCAGCGTCCGGGAGAACGCGCCGTCGCCGTGCCGGTGGGCGTGGCCGGCGACGGTGTGGTGCAACCACGTCAGACCCGCGTACGCCTCGAGGGTGAGCAGGGCGTGCTGGGCGTGGGCGTAGGCGACGAACCCCCACAGCTCCTCCCGATCGCTGGGCGCGCCGAGCAGCTCGATCATCGACTCGGCCGCGCCGACGTCGAGCGCGTCGAGGTGGGTCAGGGCCGCGGCGACCCGGCCGCCGACCTTGACGAGTTCGCCGAAGAGCCCGTCGGACGGTTCCGTCGTCGCCTCCCGGGCGAGCCACCGGCGGGCGCGCGGGACGTCGCCGACCAGAGCCCAGTTGAGCGCCGAACTGCCCGCGGCGTTCTGGACGATGTAGGGGGTGTCCGCGGCGACACCGCCGCGGTAGGCCAGTTCGAATTGCCGGTTGGATTCGGCCAGCTCCGCGACGAGCTGGAAGGTGATCGCCCACTGGACGCGCAGCAGCGGCAACTGCGGGGTGATGTTGTCCGGCTGGTGCATGAGCATGCTCTGTACCAGCGGCTCGAGCCGTCGCGTGCAGTCGGCGCCCTGGACGAAGTCCCCGGCGACACGCAGCGCGAGCGACTGCACCGTCGCCAGGTGCAGGACGTTCGCGGCGTCCGGCCCGGCGCCGAGCGTGTGCAGCTCGTCGGGTTCGTTCGGAAGCGACGCCCGCAGGATGGGGTGGTCGGCGAGCATCTGCACGAACAGCGCCCGTCCGGCGAGCACCGCCGGGTAGTCCTCCAGGAAGTCCTCCGGGATCGTCCGCAACACGAGGATGAGCACCTCCAGGTGCTCGGAGACCATCTCGCCCCAGCTGCGCTCCACGATGCCCGCGGCCATCGTCCAGTTGCGAGCCTCGGCCGCGTACACCGCGGCCTGCGCCGGCCGGCCCGCGTCCCGGTGCAGGCGCGCGAGAAAGGTCATCAGCTCGTCGACCCGTGCGGGCTCCTCCTGCCGGGCCTGTTCCAGTACCGCCGACCGCAGGGCCGACGGCCACGACCACGTCCGTGTCTCGTCCGCCTCGTCGACGACGAGCAGGCCTCGCGCCTCGAGACGGTCGAGCAGCGCGGCCGGCTCGGGCCGGCCGGTGAGCTCGGCGGCGAGTTCCGCGTCGAGATCGCGGGCGGCGACCACGCACATCGCGAACGCCCGCTCCTCGGCGGTGAGCGTGTCGAGCAGGCCGGACGCGAACCCGGCGATGGCGACGGCCAGGTCGGGGGACGGCCGGCCCTCCTCGTCGACGGGTGCGCCCCGGTGCAGCCGTGCGACGTTCAGGGCGCCCGAGATCAGCTGTGGCAGCCCGCCCAGGGCGCGGCACAGGTCGCCGTACTCGTCGGTCCCGAGTTCCACCCCGGCGGCGCGGAAGAGTTCCGCCGTCTCCCGGGGCGTGAATCGGAGGTCGTGGGCGGAGACGAACGTGCAGTCGAGGCCCGCCGCGGCCACGGCGGCGGACGTGGTGCTGCCGCGAAGACAGACGGCGACGTCCACGGACGGGCAGCGATCCAGCAGCTGCCGGATCGTCGGCAGCAGGTCGTCGAGCGCGGTGCCGGGGAGCCCGTCGAGGACGAGCAGGGACGGCGTTCCGCCGAGGGCCGAGGCGAGCCGGTCGACCGGGTCGCCGGCCACGACATGGTCACCCAGCACCGCGCACGCGTCGGACCAGATGCGGTCCGGTGTCCCGTCGTCCGTCGCCGCCGGCACCCACGCGACGTCGCGCCCGGGTACGCCGCCGCCGTGCAGCCACGTGGCGAGCAGTGTGCTCTTGCCGAACCCGCCCGGTGCGTGGACCACCGTCAGTGCAGACCCGCGGTCGAGCATCTCGAACAGGCGAGAACGGGGCAGGGCGGTGGCCAGTGCCCGCCACGTCGGTACCCCCGTACGGCCGGCGCCGGGGACACTCACGGCAACTCCTCTCGATCGGTCGGTCCACGCAAGCCTGCATGTGCGGTCTCCACCGATACCCCGGTGTCCCCGACAGACCCTTCGGCACGGGCAGACTACCTGGTCTCTTACGGATCGAGGGGAGGGATGTCCGGTATGCGTAGTCCCACCAGGTGATATATGCGACGAGGGGGAGGTTGTCGACTGCGGCACTCGAACGATGCCGCGACAACCTCCCCCTCGGGGCGAGAAGTTCCCTATCGGGTGGCGCTGAGCCGGGCCTTCTCCAGGGCGGCCAGGGTGCGCAGGACGGTGGCCTTCTGCTTCTCGAGGTCACCGCGGCGGGCACGGGCGGCGAGGCCGGACTGCTCGGCGACGAGGGCGAGCTGCGCGTCGATCGCGGAGAGCTGGTCGAGCAGCGCGAGGGCGCGGTTCTGGATCTCGTCGACGTCGACGGCGCCGGTGCGCACCGGCGCGGGGGCCGGCTCGGCGGCGGCGCGCTGCGACGGGCGCGACGAGGACGTGCGCGGCGTGGCGGTCCGGCGCGCCGGGGCGGTCTCGGCGACGACGGCGGCGGCGCGGGGGCGCAGGGCCTTGCGGACGAGGGCGGGGTCGGGCTGTTCGGCGAGCCGGATGTCGTTGAGGACGCGGCGTGAGTCGCGGGCGGCCTTGCGGTGCTCGTACTCCTCCTCGTCGTCCGACTGCAGGGTGCCGCCGATGGGACGCAGCCCGTACATGCCGACGAACTTGCGCGCCTCGTCGATGATCGACTCGTGCGTGCGGCAAGTGGCGCAACGGGGTTCGTTGCGGAACTCCTCGACGGAATCGGTGTCGCCGCACCAGACGCAGGCTCCCGGCCTCCACCGCCGGACGGTCTCGAGTTTCGCGTTTTCGGTGGGGGCCTCGAGGGTTTGAGCGTCGATCACGAGGAGCCACCTTAAGTCAAAGCCGGCCTGGTCGGTCGGGGGGGGTCCTGCACGACCTGCGGCTGAGGGATGTCGGAGTGATGAAGATCATGTTAACCGTCGGCGTCCGGGCGGCAAAGTCTTGTGCCACACGACTTTCCATACCGATCGGTTTGCCGAGGGGGCTCGGAATCGACCGCGATGCGAACGCTTTTCAGGCGGCGGTGGCGGCGGTCAGCCACTCCACGAGCGGCCGGACGTCGCGCCAGGCGGTGCGCACCTCGTCGAGGGTGCGCGGCGTGTCGAGCCACTCGGGCGACGGGTGCTCTCGCGCGGCGGTGAGGGACTTGTGCCGCAGCAGGTCGAGGCGGGGGTGGTCCTCCGCGACGCCGCGCGGACGGGTCTTCAGCCGTTCGCCACCGATCTCGTACCCGGCCCGGCGCAGCCGCCGCACGAGCGTCTCGAGCCGGGGGCCGTGACGCGAATCGTCCACGGTGGCACGGTATGCGGAGACCTGCGCGGACGAGCCCGCGTAGAAGCCGCCGGCGATCCGCAGCCCGGCGGCGTCGATCTGCACGTAGAACCCGACACCGGGCCCGGTCTGCACGAATCCGCCCTGATGAGTCTTGTACGGCGACTTGTCCGCGCTGAAGCGGACGTCGCGATGCGGACGAAACGCCTTGCCCGGGCCGAACTCCGGTTCGAGTTCCGCGAGCAGGGCAAGCATCGGGCCGCGCACGCAGTCGTCGTAGACGGCCTTGTGCGCGGCCCAGAACGGCTTGCTGTTGTCCGCCTCGAGGTCTTCGTAGAAGTCGAGGGCGGCAACGGGGAAGCCGGTGAACATGCCGGGTGTCCTTTCGGTCCTGTGACGGTCCGAAAGTACACCGCCTTCCGCGACTACGCGGAACCGTTGAACAGCGACGTCACCGAGCCGTTCTCGAACACCTCCTGGATGGTGCGCGCGAGCAGCGGCGCGATCGACAGGACGGTGAGCGTCGGGAACCGCTTGTCCTCGTCGATCGGCAGCGTGTTGGTGACGATGACCTCCTCGGCACCGCACGCGGCGAGGCGCTCGGAGGCGGGGTGCGAGAGCACGCCGTGGGTGGCGGCGATGATGACGTCTCCCGCGCCGGCCTCCTTCAGAATCTTCACGGCCCCGGCGATGGTGCCGCCGGTGTCGATCATGTCGTCGATGAGGATGCAGGTGCGGCCCTCGACCTCACCGACCACGCGGTTGGACTTGACCTGGTTCGGGACGAGCGGGTCGCGGGTCTTGTGGATGAACGCCAGCGGGGCGCCCCCGAGGGTGTCGGCCCACTTCTCGGCGACGCGGACGCGGCCGGAGTCGGGGGAGACCACGGCGATGTTCTCGACGCCGTACCTGTCGCGGATGTACTCGGCGAGCTGGCCCTGGGCGTGCATGTGGTCGACCGGGCCGTCGAAGAAGCCCTGGATCTGGTCGGTGTGCAGGTCGACGGTGATGATGCGGTCCGCGCCGGCGGTCTTGAGCAGATCGGCGATCAGGCGGGCGGAGATGGGCTCACGGCCGCGGTGCTTCTTGTCCTGGCGGGCGTACGGGTAGAACGGCAGGACGGCGGTGATGCGCTTGGCCGATCCTCGCTTGAGCGCATCGATCATGATGAGCTGTTCCATCACCCACTGGTTGAGCGGGAACGGGTGGCTCTGCAGCACGAACGCGTCGGAGCCGCGCACGGACTCCTCGAACCGCACGAAGATCTCGCCGTTGGCGAAGTCACGCGCGGTCTGCGGGGTGACCTGGACGTCGAGCTCCTTCGCCACCTGCTCGGCCAGCTCGGGGTGGGCCCGGCCGGAGAAGAGCATCAAGTTCTTCTGGTTGTCGATCCAATTGGAGGTCACTGGTCCTGGCCGTCCTTATGCCGTTCGATCTCTTGCTGCTGCCGTGCAGCAGACGCTGCCTCGGCCGCGGGGGTCCCGGGTCGGTTTCGCTGGACCCAGCCTTCAATATTGCGCTGTGGCGCACCCGACACCGCAAGCGCCCCCGGCGGAACGTTGCGGCGCAGGACCGTGCCGGCGCCGGTGTAGGCTCCGTCGCCGACCGTCACGGGCGCCACGAACATGGTGTCCGACCCGGTCCGGACGTGGGATCCGACGACCGTGCGCGACTTGTGCACGCCGTCGTAGTTGACGAACACGCTCGAGGCCCCGATGTTCGAGTACTCGCCGATGGTGGCGTCGCCGACGTAGGTCAGGTGCGGCACCTTCGAGTGCGCCCCGATCTCGGCGTTCTTGGTCTCCACGAACGTGCCTATCTTGCCGGATTCGCCGAGGTCGGTGCCCGGCCGCAGGTAGGCGAACGGCCCGACGGTCGCGCCCTCGCCGATCACGGAGTCCGACCCGTGGGTGCGCACGACCGACGCCCCGGCGCCGATCCGCACGTTCGTCAGCGTGGTGTCCGGGCCGATCACCGCGTCCTCGTCGACCACGGTCCGGCCGTGCAGCTGCACCCCGGGGTGCAGGGTCACGTCCCGGGCGAGGACGACGTCGACGTCCACCCACGTGCTGGACGGGTCGATCACGGTCACACCCGCGCGCATCCAGTGCTCGAGGGTGCGCCGGTTCAACTGCGCTGCGAGCGCCGCGAGCTGCACCCGGTCGTTCGCGCCGGCGACCTTCGTCGGGTCGGCGAGCTGGGCGGCGAACACCGGCAGGCCGTCCTGCCGGGCGATCGTGACGACGTCCGTCAGGTACAGCTCGCCCTGCGCGTTGTGGGCCCGCAGCCGGGTCAGCGCACTGCGGAGGAACTTCGCGTCGAAGGCGTATATGCCGGCGTTGACCTCGTTGATGGCAGCCTGCTCGGCGTCGGTGTCGGTCTCCTCGACGATCTCGCGGATCTCGCCGTGGCCGTTCCGGACGATGCGGCCGTACCCGGTGGGGTCGTCGGCGAGGAACGTCAGGACGGTCACCGCCGATTGCGCCGGTTCGGCGAGGTGCTCGGCTTCGAGAGCCTCGAGGGTGTGGCCGTCGAGCAGCGGGACATCGGCGTTGGTGACGACGACCACGCCGGAGAAGTCGCCGGGCAGCGCGTCGAGCCCGCACTGCACCGCGTGCCCGGTACCGAGCTGCCGGTCCTGGACCGCGATCGACACCTTGCGGTCGAGCGTCTCGGCGATCTCGGCGGTCGCGGCGGAAACCCGCTCGCGCTCGTGCCCGACGACCACCACCAGGTGGCTCGGGTCCAGCTCTGCGGCCGCGTGCAGCGAATGGGCGAGCATCGTGCGACCACCGAGTGTGTGCAGCACCTTCGGGGTCTTGGATCGCATTCGCGTACCCGCTCCGGCCGCCAAGACGACAACTGCGGTCTGCACTTGCATGAAGCTCCCTCGACGTTCGACATGCGCAGGTTCGGCACCGGCAGGGGAGCTCGCCGGCCCCGACTGCCCCGCTCCGCCGCCAGGACTCGAACCTGAACTATCTGAACCAAAATCAGAGGTGCTGCCGATTACACCACGGCGGACTGCCGCATTCCCGGCGCCGACGCCCCGGTCATGCGTCTGTGATCCTCGCATGCCGCCACACCCGGAGTCGAACGCGGGGCCGGGCGCGTCGCCGCCGCGGATAGGCTGATCGCAACCCGCCGCGCGTCGTCCTCGGTGTTTTCCGGTGGCACAGGGTCCGGCCGGGTGCCGGAAAGGATGTACACGTGTCGAAACCGTCGCAGAACCACACCGACCGCAGCCCCCGGGTCCGGATGACCGGGACCCAGCGCCGGGAACAGCTCATCGAGATCGGGCGGGCGATCTTCGCCGAGCGCGGCTACGAGGCGGCGTCGATCGAGGAGATCGCCCAGCGGGCCCAGGTCTCCAAGCCCGTGGTCTACGAGCACTTCGGCGGCAAAGAAGGTCTGTACGCCGTGGTCGTGGACCGGGAGATGTCGACCCTGATGTCGATGATCAGCGCGAGCCTGACGCAGAACCGCTCGCGCATCCGGGTCGAGCGGGTGGCGCTCGCCCTGCTCACCTACGTCGAGGAACGCACCGACGGCTTCCGCATCCTCGTGCGGGACTCCCCGGTCGCCGCGGAGGAGGGCACGTACTCGTCCCTGCTGAACGAGGCGGTGCGGCAGGTGGCGTACATCCTCGCCGGCGACTTCTCCCGCCGGGGCTTCGACCCGGACCTGGCCCCGCTGTACGCGCAGGCGCTGGTGGGCATGGTCGCGACGGCCGCCACGTGGTGGCTGGACGAGCGCAGCCCGTCGAAGGAGGTCGTGGCCGCCCACCTGGTGAACCTGTGCTGGAACGGCCTCACCCACCTGGAGGCGAATCCGCAGCTCGGGACCGACTGACCGGGCGATGCGAACTCCCGATCGCGCCCCTACCAGGTGGTATCGTTGCCCAGCCGACTCGACGAGCAATTGCGAGGTGATCGTGGTACCCAGCGGAGCGGCGATCGGCGCCGATCGTCCGGGTCGCCGGGCGGCGCCGAGCCCGCATCGAGGGGGATGAATGGCCCGGCAGGTTCGCGCCGAGGTGACGCGCGACTCCGTGTTGCGCGGCGCCGCGGAAGTGTTCATGAATCTCGGCTACGCCAACGCCAGCCTCAACGAGATCATCCAGCAGTCCGGTGTCACCAAGGGCGCGCTGTACTTCCACTTCGCCTCCAAGGAGGAGCTGGCCCGCGCGGTCATCGACGAGGGCTTCGCCCGGCTGGGCTCGGCCGGGCTGAGCGCGATCAGCGACCGGACCCCCGCCCTCGAGACCATGATCGAACTGTCGGTCCTCACGGTCGACGTGTCCCGCGCCGACCCGATCGTGCGCGCCATGTTCCGGCTGGTGATCGAGATCGGCGACTACCGCGGGTCCGGGGAAGGGGTCTTCGCGATCTGGCTCTCGACGGTGCAGGATCTCGCCAAGCGGGCCCTCGCGGAGGGCGACCTGAGCGAGGAGCTCGAACCGGACGCGGTGGGCCTGCTCGTGCTGCAGGCCCTGACCGGGGCTCGCGCGGTCGCGGCGGCACTGAATCGTCGTGACGAGCTCGTCGAGCACCTCGAGAACATGTGGCGCCTGCTGGTGCCCGCGCTCGTGCCCGCCGACAAGGTCGAGTACTTCCGGCAGTTCGTCTCGCGCCGGCTACGGGTGTAGCCGGGCGATTGCGTTCGGTGCCTCCGCCTGACACGATCGCCGCCGTGACCCTGGGACCGTTCGACGCGGACGCGGCCGGTGCGGCACTCGCCCGCACCCTGGACGAGCTCGGCGCCGCCGCCGCCGTGACCATCACCCCGGTGCCGGCGATGCTCACCACCGCCCAGGCGGCGGACGTGCTCGGCGTCGGTCGCCGGCATGTGGGCCGCCTCGTCGACGACGGCACCCTGCCGTCCCGGTTCCGCGGCCTGCACCGCCGCATCCGCCGCGCCGACGTCCTCGCCTATGCCGAGCTGCGCGCCGAGACCCGGACCCGGGCACTGGACACCGTCGCCGACCTGGGCCGCCGCGACGGCCTCTACGACGACGACTTCTAGGGGGAACGGTCGTGCCGATCCGAGCGGTACTCGACGCGCCGGCGCTGACGCCGCCGCGCGTGCGCGACGTGCTGCTCGCCCTGGCCGAAGACGCGCTGTTCCAGCCCTATTGGAGCGACGGCATCGTCGCCGAGGTGGAGCGGCGGCTGCCGTCGCACATGTCGCGCCCGGCGCGGGACTTCCTGTTCGCCGAACTCGAAACCGCCTTCCCCGAGGCCCGGGTGACCTGGCCGGCCACGGTGCTGCGGGAGGTGCCGTACGTCAGCGATCCACGCGACGCGCACCTGACCGCGGTGGCGCTGTTCGCGCAGGCCGACGTCGTCGTCACCACCGACGCCGGTCTCGCTCGCTCGCTCGAGCGAGCCGGGGTCGAGCCGCAGACGCCGGACGCGTTCGTCGCGTACGTGCTCGACGCCGAGCCGCAGCGTTGCCGGCGTGTGCTGCTGCGGATGGCGCGACGGCGGTGGCTCGGGCCCGGCGAGGAGACCACCGACGCCGCCCTGCAGTCCCGGCTGGCCGCGTGGGCCCGTCGCGATCTCGGCGACAACAGCGCCGATCTGCTGGCCGCGGACCCGGTCCGACCGTGACCGGACGCGCCCGGTGGTCCTGGCAGCCCGAACCGGACACCGCATAGACTCGGACGGTCCTCTTCTCGAACCCAGGAGCGCCCTTCCCGTGTCCGACGTGTCCGTCACCCCCCTGTCCGGATTGGCGCGGATCGCGCTGGCCGACGCTCAGCTCGAACGTGTGGCCGCCCTCGCCGGGACCGCCGAACAGGCCCTGGTGGCCCCGCCGTCGGCCCGGCCGTTCGTCGCCGCCGCGCTGGCCGCGAAGACGCCGCTGCTCGTGGTGACCGCGACCGGCCGCGAGGCGGACGACCTGACGGCCGAGCTGCACGAGATGCTCGGTGACGTCGTCGCGCAGTTCCCGTCGTGGGAGACGCTGCCGCACGAGCGGCTCTCGCCCAGCGCCGACACCGTCGGCCGCCGGTTGCAGGTGCTGCGCCGGCTCGCCCACCCCGAGGACCGCGACTACGGCCCCGAGCTGCGGGTGATCGTCGCGACCGTGCGTTCGCTGGTGCAGCCGATGGCCCCGCGTCTGGGCGACATCGAGCCCGTCACCCTGCGGGTCGGCGCGGAGCACGACTTCGACGAGCTGATCGAGCGGCTCGTCGAGCTGGCCTACACCCGCGCCGACATGGTCGGCAAGCGCGGCGAGTTCGCGGTGCGCGGCGGCATCCTCGACGTCTTCCCGCCGACCGCGGACCATCCGGTGCGTGTCGAGTTCTGGGGCGACGAGGTCACCGAGCTGCGCCCGTTCTCCGTCGCCGACCAGCGGTCCATCCCCGAACTCGAGGTGGGCACCCTCATCGCCCCGCCCTGCCGGGAGCTGCTGCTCACCGAGCAGGTCAAGGAGCGCGCGGCCCGGCTGGCGCAGGACAACCCGGCCGATGCGGCGCTGGTGGAGATGCTCGACAAGATGGCCTCCGGCATTCCGGTCGAGGGCATGGAGGCGCTGCTGCCGGTGCTGCAGACGGGCGAGCTGCAGCTGCTGACCGACGTCGTGCCGGCCGGCACGCACGTGCTGCTGTGCGATCCGGAGAAGGTACGCACCCGCGCGGCGGATCTGATGCGCACCGGCCAGGAGTTTCTCGAGGCGTCGTGGACCGCGGCCTCGCTCGGTGGTGCCGCGCCGCTGGACACCGCCAACATGAAGGGCGTGGATCTGGCCGCGTCGGCGTACCGGTCGCTGACCCAGGTGCGGGAGACGGCGGAGGCGGCCGGCCGGCCGTGGTGGACGCTGAGCCCGCTGGCGTCGGGCGCCGACACCGAGGTCGTGCTCGACGTGCAGCCGGCGCCGGAGGTGCGCGGCTCGGAGGAGCTGCTGACGATGCTCTTCGCGAACCTGCGCGCGCACGTCACCACCGGCGGGCGGGCGGCGATCGTTGTCGCGGGTGCCGGCACCGGTCAGCGGGTGCTCGAGCGCCTGCAGGAGAACGACGTGCCCGCCGCGTGTCTCGATCCGGGCGCCGAGCCGGTGCGCGGCAAGGTCGGGGTGCTGTGCGGCGCGCTGCACGACGGCGTGGTCCTGCCGGGCGACGGCGGGGACGTGCCCGGCCTGGTGCTCGTCACCGAGTCCGACCTCACGGGCAACCGGGTGGCCGCCGCCGAGGGGCGCCGCACGCCGGTCAAGCGTCGCAACCAGGTCGACCCGCTGGCGCTCACCGCCGGGGACATGGTGGTCCACGACCAGCACGGCATCGGCCGTTTCGTCGAGATGGTGGAACGGACCGTGGGCGGTGCCCGCCGCGAGTACCTGGTCATCGAGTACGCCCCGAGCAAACGCGGGCAGCCGGGTGACCGGCTGTTCGTGCCGATGGAGTCCCTCGATCAGCTCTCCCGCTACGTCGGCGGCGAGATGCCCGCCCTGAGCAAGCTCGGCGGCTCCGACTGGGCCAACACGAAACGCAAGGCGCGCAAGGCTGTTCGTGAGATCGCCGGGGAGCTGGTGCAGCTGTACGCGGCGCGCCAGGCCGCGCCCGGGCACGCGTTCGCCCCGGACACCCCGTGGCAGAAGGAAATGGAGGACGCGTTCGCGTTCACCGAGACCCAGGATCAGCTCACCGTCATCTCCGAGGTCAAGGCCGACATGGAGAAGGCGGTCCCGATGGATCGCGTCGTCATCGGCGACGTCGGCTACGGCAAGACCGAGATCGCGGTGCGCGCCGCGTTCAAGGCCGTGCAGGACGGCAAGCAGGTCGCGGTGCTGGTGCCCACCACACTGCTGGCGCAACAGCACCTGCAGACCTTCACGGAGCGGATGGCGTCGTTCCCCGTCACCGTCAAGGGCCTGAGCCGCTTCACCGATCCCGCCGAGTCGAAGGAGACGATCGCTGCCCTCGCCGACGGCGAGATCGACATCGTCGTCGGCACCCACCGGCTGCTGCAGACCGGCGTGCGCTGGAAGGACCTCGGCCTCGTGATCGTGGACGAGGAGCAGCGATTCGGCGTCGAGCACAAGGAGCACATCAAGGCGCTGCGCACGCACGTCGACGTGCTGACCATGTCCGCAACGCCGATTCCGCGCACCCTGGAGATGAGCATGGCCGGCATCCGCGAGATGTCGACGATCCTCACCCCGCCCGAGGAGCGGCACCCGGTGCTCACCTACGTGGGCGCCTACGCGGACAAGCAGGTCGCCGCCGCCATCCGCCGCGAGTTGCTGCGCGACGGGCAGGTGTTCTACGTGCACAACCGGGTCAGCTCGATCGACAAGGCCGCCAAGCGGATTCGTGACCTCGTCCCCGAGGCGCGGGTCGCGGTGGCGCACGGGCAGATGAACGAGGACACCCTCGAGAAGACCGTGCAGGGCTTCTGGGAACGTCAGTACGACGTCCTGGTGTGCACCACCATCGTCGAAACGGGCCTGGACATTTCCAACGCCAACACCCTCATCGTCGAACGCGCCGATTCGCTCGGCCTGTCGCAGCTGCATCAGCTGCGCGGGCGCGTCGGCCGGTCCCGCGAGCGGGGTTACGCGTACTTCCTGTATCCGCCGGAGAAGCCGCTGACCGAGACGGCGTACGACCGGCTCGCCACGATCTCCCAGAACTCCGACCTCGGTGCGGGCATGGCCGTGGCCATGAAGGACCTCGAGATCCGCGGCGCGGGAAACGTGCTGGGTGCGGAGCAGTCCGGTCACGTCGCCGGCGTCGGGTTCGATCTGTACGTGCGGCTCGTCGGCGAGGCGGTGGAGGCCTTCCGGGCCGCCGCGGACGGCCGGCCCGTCGCCACGGAGGAGGCCGCCAAGGAGGTGCGCGTGGACCTGCCGGTCGACGCCCACATCCCGCCGGACTACGTGACCTCCGACCGGCTGCGGCTCGAGGCCTACCGCAAGCTCGCCGCGGCGCATGACGACGACGCGATCGCCGCGGTGGTCGAGGAACTCGTCGACCGCTACGGCCCGCTGCCCGAGGAGGTCGGCCGGCTGGTGTCGGTAGCCAAGCTGCGCCTGTTGTGCCGCGAGTACGCCCTCGAGGAGGTCGCGGTCTCCGGCACCCAGCTGAAGATCTCGCCGATGCATCTGCCGGATTCGAAGCAGATGCGGCTCAAGCGGCTCTACCCGGCGGCGCAGTACCGGGCCACGAGCGGCCTTGTGCAGCTGCCGTTGCCGCGGACCGGTGGGGTGGGCTCCGATCGGGTGCGCGACGTCGAGTTGCTGCAGTACATCGCGGACTTCCTGCTCGCCCTCGACGGCAAGGCGCAGGGTTCGGTGGATGTGCGCGTGCCGGCCGTCGCGAGCGTGTGACCGGGGCGAGCGGAGCGACGGGGAATGTGACCGGGGCGAGCGTAGCGACGGGGAATGTGACCGGGGCGAGCGTAGCGACGGGGAATGTGACCGGGGCGAGCGTAGCGACGGGGAATGTGACCGCGGCGAGCGCAGCGACGGGGAATGTGACCGCGGCGAGCGAAGCGACGGGGAATGTGAGGCGACGGCCGTGACGGTGATTCTGCTCGACCCGTACCGGCCCGGATCGGTGCCGCTCGAGGCGGTGCCGCTGCTGACCGGGCCGCTCGCCTGCACCGACGACGTGCCGGCGGCGGTTCGGGAAACGCTCGGCGCGACAGCGGGATCCGATGCCGAGACGTTGGTGGCCGTCGACGCCGGGCACGAGGCGGTGCGTGAACGCGTGCGGCGGGGTGAGCGGGTGATCGCCGCCCCGCCCGCGCCGGGGGAGCGCCTGCTGCGTGCCGTGGACGTGATGGACCGGCTGTGGGGATTCGGCGGCTGGGAGGTCACCCAGACGCACGATTCGTTGCGCCGCTACCTGCTCGAGGAGACCTACGAACTGCTCGACGCGATCGAGGAAGGTGACCCGCACGGCCTGCGCGAAGAACTGGGAGACCTGTTGCTCCAGGTGCTGTTCCACTCGCGGATCGCCCAGGAGTCCGGCACCGACCCGTTCACCGTCGACGATGTCGCCGACACGCTCGTCACCAAGCTCGCGCTGCGCAGCCCGCACCTGACCAACGGTCACACCGGCCCGATCGACGTGGCCGAGCAGGAGGCGGCGTGGGAGGTGGCGAAGGCGGCGGAGAAGGCCCGGCCCTCCTGCCTGGACGGCATCGCGATGGCGCAGCCGGCGCTGGCGCTGACCGAGAAGGTGCTGACCCGCAGCGCCAAGGCGGGATTTCCGTCGGATCTGGTACCGGAATCGCTCGGTTCGGTACGGATCTGCGGTGAGGGCAGCGCCGAGCAGACGCTGCGGACCGCTGTGGTGGCTTTCGCCGGCCGGATCCGCAAAGCCGAAGACGCCGCCGAAGCCGCTCGAGGCGAGCGAAGACCATTGTCGAGCGACGACTGGCGCAGGTATTGGCCGCAGACGTGAGCGGCGACGCCGGTCGGGGTCGCCCGACCGGGTAGGATGCGGCAGCCCGCCGCCCGCGGCCTAACCTGCCTGGCGACGTCCTGCACGTTGGCGGGTCATCAGCGCGAGCTTGCGGCCGACTCGAATCAGCAAGTCCTGCTGGCGCCGTGCATACAATTGGGCCACTGCGCGCCGGGCCCTGCGCCGCTGCTCGGCGCTCAGGTCGTACTCGGCCAGCGATCGCACCATTTCCCTGCACTCCAGTGTGGTCGCGATGTACGCCTGCCACGACGGTACGTCGAGCTTGCGTGCCAGCATCGACGGTGTCGCATGCGTCAGGTGCCGTCGCGCCAGCACCTCCGGCACGTGCCCCCACGGCCCGGCAAGCGCCAGCTTGGCGGCGAACACCTCGTCTTCGCGCAGCATGTTCCGACGCTCGATGCGTACCGCGGGTTCGCGTCGGATCAAGCTGTACAGCGGGTCGACCAGCGGGATGGCCTCGTTCAGCATCCCCAGCATCGCGGTGAACCGCGTAACCGGGTCGTCGGAAGCGAGGGCCGTGCCGTGGTACGGGCTGAGTCGTGTCAGGCCGTCCGGAGCGGTGTACTCGATTCGGTTCGTCACCAGCATCAGCCGGTCGTCGGCTGCGAATGCCTCCAGAGCCCTGGAGACGCAGCGCGGTGCAAGCCAGTCGTCATCGCCTACCCACCGAAAGAAGGTGCCGGTGGCCAGCCGGAGCGCGCTGATGTAGTTGTTGAGCAGGCCCACGTTCACGGGGTGCCGGTGGTAGACGACCCGGCTGTGTTGCTCCGCCAGGCTGCGGCACAGCTCCTCGGTCCCGTCGGTGGAGGCATTATCGCAGATCACGAGTTCGATATCGGTGTGGTCCTGGGCGAGCACCGATTGCACCACGGCCTCGAGGCGATCCGCCCCGTCTCGAACGGGCAACCCGATGGAGACCAGTGTGTCGGTGTGGCCCATCGGGCACCCCCTCGTCGCTCGACTCGTGCATTACACCGCGCCTCCACGCCTCGGACGGAATGCTCGGGCCGGGGCGACGACAGGCCTGGCGGCTTCTTCGATCAGGCCGGTAATCGGTGGACCGGACACCGAGTCCGGCTCTCAGATGCGTTCGAGCCAGATTTCCCGCCAGAAAGGCACGAATTCGCGGGGGCAGTTGGCGTTGTACGCGCCACTGCAGACGACGTCCTCCAGCACGATGCAGGGGTTCTTCATGGTCAGCAACACGCCGGTCTTCTCATCTATACACCTGGTGACCCGGGCCTGCACTCGTGCCGTGCGGCCGCAGTAGCGGGCCATCTCTTCCTCGAAGCCCATGCCCCGGTTCAACCGATCTTCGTTGAGCGTCAACATGATCTGGTCCTTGGTCTTGATGCGTACCATCTCGCCCGGTTGGAGGTTCAGGTGGGCGGTAGGCGTCCTTCCGACCGCCTTGCCCGCGACGAAGCCCCAGGGCAGCCCGTCGCGGAACCACAGCTTGCGCGGTAGCCGCCGCCTGCTGGCGTCCTGCAGGCGATTGAACAGGCTTACGAGAAAGGCCTTGATCGAGTCGATGGGACCGGCGTTTCCGGTCTTCACGTCCGTCACATACTGGCCGAGGTCGCGGAACGGCAGGCACGTCGGCGCGGCGCGCATCAGCTCGGTAGCCTGGCACGAATAGCGTGGTCGGCCGTCCGGTCCCGGTTCCTTGCGGGTGTTGACCTCGAGCAATGGAATCTCGATACGGCCGGAGACGGACGACGTCGGCGTTCCGGGGCCGACGCGTTTGAGCCAGGCTTCCTTCCAGTACAGGGAACACGCTGTCTGGCAGCCCCCGTGCGCGGAGCCGTCACAGCGCGAATCGGTCAGGTGGACCGCATTGTCCATCTTGTGGATGCCGCTGCCCGAAATGGTGTCGCAGAGCTTGTGCGCAACCTTGTGCACGGTCAGCCGACGACCGCAGAACCCGAGCATCTCCGGCATGAAGGGCAGGTTCTCGAGCTCGCCCTGCTCGTCCAGCGTCGCGAGGATCTCTTCGGCGCTTCGGACCTCGACCAGGTCGCCGACGCGCAGGCCCGGAATGGTCGCGGACTTCGTCATCGTGAGTGTTTCCTTCCCTCCCGGGGGCTGCAGCGCGCCCTCCCGGGGGCTGCAGCGCGTCGGATGTCTGGGTGTACGCGGTGGACCACGATTGCAACGATCCGGGACGTCCTCCGCGCTGCGCTACCGGGCGAACGGGCGATTCGTGTTCGGGATCGCCATCGGGACCTGTTCCGTTTCGATGCTACCTCCGGCCGTGCCGTCGAATCTTCGACTCGGACGGAGCGCTCTGTCGGAAAGCACACCAGGATTTCGGGTCGAATCCGGTGTCGGGCGTGGCATCCGTCAGCCCACCGCGATGATCGATTTGGGGACACCCAGTATCCGTTCGCGCAGAATGGTCGCCGTGGGGAAGTAGTCGCGCATCTCTGTGATGCTCACCAGTTCGGTCCACAGAACCTCGTTGCGCGCCTCGTCGATGTTCGCCGGCCTCGTGTGGACCAGGGGCCAGTGGGCGGCAATAGCGACTCGGGCAGCGGCAGGCAGGAACTGCATTCCGGGAAAGAGCCAGTGCGGTTCGAGGGGGAAGTAACGATATGGTGTCTGAATCCAATAGTGCGGCGCGAGGTGGCGGACCTGTCGCGCCAGCTCCGCTCTGCGGGCATGTCCGCCCACGTGCTCGATGAGCGAATTCGAGAACACGATGTCGAAGCGGGAGTCGACGTCCGCTTGTGCAAGGACGCGGGTCGCATCGCACGCGTCACCGAGGACGGGAACGATCCACCCGTCGTCGGACTCACCGGGCTCGAAGAGGTTGAGTACCGTAACGTGCTCGGGCCTGACCGGGGCACGGCGCCATGCCTCGATCGTTCCGCCGAGATCCAGAACCCGCATGTTCTCGATCGCCGGGAATGCCTCACGAAACATCTGCCAACGCCGCATCCTCGTTCTGGCGCCCAGAGATGTCGGAGAATCCACGAGTATGCGTCGCAGTTGGGTGCCGGCCACGGATCCCCCTCCGGTGATCAGGCTCTCGACGTTCGCAAGACGCCTATGCTATCACCGCCGTGCGACGACAGGGCCGATCTCGATCCGGTTCGATGCGCCGTTTGCGTGGTTCACGCGTACTACTCTCGGTTCTCATGACCGGGCCGAAGGTTCGTATCGCGATTCTGGGCATCAACTTCGCCCCAGAGCCGACCGGGATCGCGCCCTACACGACCCTTCTCGCGTCCGGATTGGCCGCGCGTGGGCACGAAGTCGAAGTTCTGACCGGTTTCCCTCATTATCCGCAATGGAAGCGCCTCGACGGAGGTTTCCGGTTCCGATCCGACGAAATCGAGGATCGCGTTCGTATTCGTCGCTTCGGCCACCACGTCCCGCAGGGTGCTACGGCAGCCGGTCGAGCGTTGATGGAGATGAGCTTCGGGCTGCAGCTTCTGCTCGCGCGATGGAACGGACCCGACGTCGTCCTCTGTGTGAGTCCACCATTGCTGGCGGCAGGACTGTCCGTGGTGCGCGCGCGGCTGTCATGGCGGCGACCTGCAATCGGCGTCATCGTCCACGACCTCTACAGCCGAGGGGTCGTGGAGGCGGCGGCGCTGTCGGGCTTGTCCGCCTGCGTGGCACAGGCGGTGGAATCTGCATTTCTTCGGTCGGCGGACGGCATTGTGGTAATCCACGAGGGATTCGCGCAGATCCTCGAGGAGCACCTCGGCGTCGACCGCAGAAGAATACGCACGATCCGGAACTGGAACCATGTCGCACCACCGGATCCCGCGGCCAGCTCCGCATTCCGTGCCGCACACGGCTGGGATTCCGACGAGGTGGTGATCTTGCATGCTGGAAACATGGGCACCAAACAGGGCTTGGAGAACGTTGTCGCGGCGGCCCGGCTGGCAAGTCGCGAAGGCCGCCGTGTGCGGTTCGTCCTGCTCGGTGACGGCAACCAGCGCGTTCGTCTGGAGGCTGCGGGCGCCGGTATCCCCACACTGCAGTTCCTGGCGCCGGTCACAGACGAGAACTTTCCTTCGGCGCTCGGAGCTGCGGATGTGCTTCTCGTGAACGAACGACCCGGCGTCGCGCAGATGGCGGTACCCAGCAAGCTGACGTCCTATTTCAACTCCGGCAAGCCTGTCCTCGCGGCGACCGACGCGGACGGATTCACGGCGACCGAGATCGCCGCATCAGGGGCCGGTATCCGTGTCCCGGCCGACCGACCGGACCTGTTGCTCCGTGAGGCGGTCCGATTGGGCACGGACGGGGCGCTCGCCGCACACATGGGGGAGCAGGGACGTCGCTACTGCGCTACAACCTTGTCCACATACGAGGCCCTGGAGCGCTACGAGGAGTGGATCCGGGATCTCGTGCGCGAGTCGCGCAGGCAGAGGTCGCGCTGATGGTCAAGCGCGCACTCGTGACCGGGATAACCGGACAGGACGGGTCCTATCTCGCGGAGTTGCTGCTGAACAAGGGCTACGAGGTCCACGGAGTCATCCGCCGTGCCTCGACGTTCAACACCCACCGGATCGAACATCTGTATGTGGACTCTCACGTACCCGGCGCGAGGTTGTTCCTGCACTACGGAGAACTCGTCGACGGGGCACGGCTCGCGGCGCTGCTGTCGGCGATTCGTCCCGACGAGGTGTACCACCTGGCGGCGCAGTCACACGTTCGCGTGAGTTTCGACGAGCCGGAATACACCGCCGAAACAACAGCACTCGGAACAATTCGGCTGCTCGAGACGATTCATCAGATCGGACTCGACTGCCGCTTCTACCAAGCGTCGAGTTCGGAGATGTTCGGCGCATCGCCGCCGCCGCAGAATGAGGACACGCCGTTCCATCCCCGCTCGCCTTACGGCACCGCCAAGCTGTTCGCCTACTGGACGGCACGCAACTACCGGGAGGCATATGGTCTCTTCACAGTCAACGGCATCCTGTTCAACCACGAATCACCCAGACGGGGGGAAACCTTCGTCACGCGAAAGATCACCCGTGCGGTGGCTCGCATCCGGGCCGGCCTGGATCGGCATCTGTACATGGGCAACGTCGACGCAGTCCGTGACTGGGGTTACGCACCCGAATACGTCGAGGGGATGTGGCGGATGATGCAGGCCGATACCCCGGACGACTACGTGCTGGCGACGGGAGAAGGCTATTCCGTGCGCGACTTCCTTGCCCTCGCATTCGACCACGCCGGTCTCGACTGGGAGAAGTACGTGCGATTCGACGAACGCTACCTTCGCCCCGCGGAGGTCGACTCGGTGATCGGCGACGCAGCGAAGGCCGGAGCGATCCTCGGCTGGAATCCTCAGGTGCGCACTCCCCAACTCGTGAAGATCATGGTGGACGCCGACCTCTCGGCACTCGAATCTCGAGGCGGTCACTGGATCGACAGACCCGAGCTGCCGGGGTGGGGCACCTCGTCGAACTGACCGCGTCGGATCAGCTGCGATAGGTTCCCTGATGCGCGGCAAACCACTCGTATGTCGTCCGGACGCCCTCCTCGAGCGGGGTCTTCGCGGTCCATCCGAGATCCGTGAGGCGTCGGACGTCGAGCAATTTGCGCGGGGTGCCGTCCGGCTTCGACGGATCCCACCGAATCGCCCCGCGGTAGCCGACCACCTCGGCGACAAGGTGCGCGATCTCGGCGATCGTTATGTCACTACCAGTGCCCACATTGACGGGCCGGCAGTCGTCGTAGTGGTCCAGCAGGAAGTGGCAGGCATCCGCGAAGTCGTCGACATACATGAACTCGCGCCGGGGCCGGCCCGTGCCCCAGCACGTTGCAAGCGGAGCGCTGTTCCGTGCCGCGTCATGGAGGCGACGGATCATGGCGGGCAGGACGTGGCTGTCGTGCGGGCTGAAGTTGTCGCCCGGACCGTAGAGGTTCGTGGGCATCGCGCTGATGTAGGGCAGGCCGTGCTGGCGGCGGATGGCGGTGACGTGCGCGATCCCGGCCAGCTTCGCGACCGCGTAGCTTTCGTTCGTCTCCTCCAAGGGACCTGTGAAGAGTGCCTCTTCGCGAATCGGCTGTTCTGCGAACTTGGGGTAGATGCAGCTCGACCCCAGGAAGAGGAATCGCTTCACGCCACTCGCGACGGCGCTGTCCAGCAGGTTCACCTGTATCCGCACATTGTCGGAGATGAAGTCGGCGGGTCGACGAGCGTTCGCTGCGATCCCGCCGACCCGTGCTGCTGCGGCGATCACCACCTGCGGGCGGGTCGCCTCGAAGAACTCCGCGGTAGCGCGGGCGTCGCGCAGATCCAATTCGGCCGAACTACGTCCGATCAGATTCTCGAATCCGTGCTTTGCGAAGTGGCGCCACAGCGCCGATCCCACCAGCCCCCGGTGACCCGCGATGTAGATCCGGGTGCTTCGAGGTATGGGGTGAGAGTTCGTCCCGGGATCACGACCTCCGACGCGGGGGGCCCGATCGGACAAATCGACATGGACGTTATCCCGTGCAGGGTCGGTATCCGACACGGCCACCTCGATCCTCCGGTGGGGATCCCGAACGCTCCGGTGATGTCCGGGAGAGGGTGGCACATGCACGCACCGCAACTTCCTCCCACCGATCACCCCGAACCGGAACCGGTACCGGGTTCGAAGGTTACCACTTGCTCGTTCGTCGACGCGCGGAGATTCTCAGCGCGTGCCCGGTGTACGGGCAGGACTGCGACTGAGCCGACGGAACGCGACAAGGCCGGCACGTGCCGGCGAGCTCACCGCGTCGTCGGGTGTTCCGATCTGGCCGCGCACGCACGTATCGGGCCCGAACTACATGCAGCTCGGGTAAAATTCAACGGAACAACGACGCCTCGAGGGGTGCGAGTTGGGTGGGACGAGTTGGGATCACGGACAGCGAGACCTGCGCGGTCCGGCGCACCCATGCCCGACGCCGTGGCCTCGAATGGTTGTGGATGCCGTTCCGATCGATCTGGTCGATCGAGAGCTCGCGATGGCCCTGATCGTCGATGCGCTCCGCTTACCGGACCCGCTCGCCGTCGCATCGGCCAACCTTGACCATCTCCATCACTTCGAACGCGACAGCTTCTGGACGGACCGTCCACCTGCGGTTTCCATCGCAGAGCCGTCCAGGGGGCTGCGCTGGCTCACACTGCTCGACGGAGTGCCGCTCGTCCGGAAAGCCGAGGCGCTCAGCGGTCGGCCGTGGCCGAAGCTTTCGGGCAGTGACCTGATCTGGCCGATTCTGGAGTACGCGGCGAAACACGGCACGCGGGTGGGGTTTCTCGGCGGGACCGCCGAGACACACGAGCAACTCCGCAAGACGCTGAGGATGCGCCTTCCCACCCTGCAGGTCGCGGGCACCTGGGCGCCGGCGCGATCCGAGATACTCGACTCCCGAACGTCGGCGGGAATCGCCGCCGACATCCGTTCGGCCGAGGTGGAAATCCTGATTGTGGGGCTGGGAAAGCCCCTGCAGGAGAATTGGATTGCGCGATTCGGCCCGGACACCGGAGCGCGGGTGCTGCTCGCGTTCGGTGCCGTGGTGGACTTCCTTGCCGGCCGCGTGAGCCGGGCGCCGAGGTGGATGGCGGACCACGGCTTCGAGTGGACGTGGCGACTGATGCTGGAGCCACGACGGTTGAGCCGTCGCTATCTCGTGCACGATCCGCCGGAATTGCTGCGGTTGATGCGCCGAGAACCGACCCTCCAGCACGAAGCGGCGATGGCGCATCCCGACAGGAGTGTGGGGCGCGGTGCATTCGTCGGGCCCCGCCGGCGGGCTACCGTTGCCGTGGTGGTTGTGACGTACAACAGTGCGTCCGATCTGCCCGGGCTGATCGACGACCTGCGTATCGCTGCTCGCGACCAGCCGATCCGCGCCGTTGTCGTCGACAACCAGTCGTCCGACGGCACAACCGATGTAGTGCGCTCGCACACCGACATCACGTTGGTCGAGTCCGGGGGGAATCTCGGCTATGCCGGTGGCATCAATGCGGCGATGCCGTTCGTGGAGCCGTGCGAGGCCGTGCTGATACTCAATCCTGATCTGTCGTTGGCCCCTGGAGCGGTGACCCGCTTGATGACATCGCTCCGTGGCGACGACCGAATAGGGGCCGTGGTACCGCTCATTCTCGACGCAGACGGCGCAGTCTACAACTCGATTCGACGCGAGCCCTCGCTCTCGCGTGCGATCGGGGACGCATTGCTCGGCCGCAGACTTCGTAAGAGGCCGTCCTTGCTTTCCGAAATCGATTACTGTCCAGCGGATTACCTCGAAGCTCACGATGTGGACTGGGCAACCGGAGCCGCCTTGCTCATTCGAACCCCGGTTGCGCACGAGGTAGGCCCCTGGAACGAGGAGTTCTTTCTCTACTCCGAGGAGACGGACTACTTCCGTCGCATCCGCGAGCGCGGTCATTTGGTTCGGTTCGAGCCGTCGGCGGTAGTGCAACACCGCCAGGGAGGCTCGGGGACATCGCCGGCTCTCGCACGGCTCATGGCCGTGAACCGTATTCGATACGTGAAACGACACCACGGAGCCGCGTACGCGGTGCTTTTCCGCGGAGCTGTGGCACTGGCCGAAGCGCTGCGCTCCTACGATCGGGAGCGCCGACGTACGCTCGCAGCTGTGCTGAACCGCAGGAAATGGCGAGATCTCCCGCACGCGACCTCACATGGCTGAACGACTGTCGGGACCGCACCGACGCGGCGCAGTGATCGTTCCCGCGTACAACGAAGCCGCGGTGATCGAGCGGACGCTCCTGCCGCTCAGCCACGCTGCAACCGAGGGGTATATCGAGCTGATTGTGGTGCCCAACGGCTGTACCGACGACACCGCCGCGGTGGCCCGACGTATCCCGGGCGTGCACGTCGTCGAGTTGCGGGAGGGGTCCAAACCTGCGGCACTGAATACCGGCGACCGGATCGCCACGATGTGGCCCCGGCTGTACCTCGACGCCGACATCCGGATTTCGGCCGGTGCGGTACTGGCCGTCCTCGATCGACTCGCCCGCGGTGACGTGCTCGCCGCCCGTCCCGAGTTCCGTTACGCGTTCGACCGCTCCGCTCCACTGGTCCGCAGCTACTACCGTGCCCGGCAGCGGATTCCGCAGCGAGAGCCCATACTGTGGGGTGCCGGTATGTACGGCCTGAGCAGAGAGGGGCATGCGAGGTTCGGATCCTTCCCGGATCTCACGGGGGACGATCTTTTCGTCGACTCTCTGTTCGACGCCGATGAGAAATCCGTGGTGCATACGGAGCCGGCCGTGGTCACGACCCCCACCGATGTCGCAAGTCTGCTCGCAATTCTGCGTCGCAGTCATCGGGGCGGCACCGAAGCTCGCGTCGCCGATCGGAGTCGCGTGCGCCGCACCGGCCCGGCCACCGCACGCGCGGTGCTGCGGTCGATCCGGGGACCTGGATCGGCTGGGGATGCAGCGGTGTACATCTCGGTGGCGCTCGCGGCCCGACGGGGTGCACTGCATCCGAACGTGCCGTGGGAGCGCGACGAAAGCAGTCGAGAGCCTCGGTGAAGGGTCATGAGGGGTGCTACTGGAGGTCGCAGTCGGCAGTCCGGTCGATCCGATAAAGATGAACGGCGTTCCCGTCCTCGAATGTGTCGCGGAATGTGTTGCCGGTGATGGGTATGTTCCGACCTTCGTCCAAGACCTCCACCCGGTCCGCATTCCCGCATGCAAGGGTGATCGTGGCGTCTCCGCCTTCGTTCCGCGTGGATCCGGCGAGTACGTAGAGGCTTCCCTCGTGATACTTGGCAGCCAGATCGACGGGTCCGTCGGATCTGGCAAATCCGTCGACGAACGGTGCATTGAGAACTGGGGCCAGTCGGTTGATCTGATCGTTGACTGCCCGGACATCGTCGCGGATGTCGTCCCCGCACCGGTCCCGGAAGATGTTGTACGACAGGCACGACCCGCCGAAGTTGTGGGAGAAGTAGACGATGCCGCGTGCGCCGTTGATGATGCTGCTCCAGACCGCGGCTCGAATCTGCGGGCCCGTGATCGTGCCGCCCGTGTCCTCCTCGAAGGGATGACCCACCTCCACGAAGTTCCACACCGGCATCGCCGCACGCGGCTGGACCAAGGAGCGGACGTATCGTGTTGTCACACCGTAATTGGCCGCCAGATGGCACTCCGCGGGGGAGAGGTCGGCCTGCCCGTCCTTCGTGAGCACACCGCCCTGGTCGGCCTGACAGATCGTCTCGTCGGTGAACCAGTAGTTGTCTGCGGATACGACATCCTGAAAGTCGTTGACGAATCGCTCGGCTGCGTCCCGGGGTTCCCAGAAGGTGACGCCCTTGCCGTAATTCGTGAACGTCATGACGCCCGACGGTACCTTGCTCCTGAACGCATACATCACCGTGTAACCGCACTTGGCTTGTTCGGGTACGCAGATCGGTCGATCGTCAGGCATCCGACCCGTCCACGGCGCATCTCCGGCACCTGCCCACATGTCCGCCTCGTCTGTTGTCAGTTGACCGGACGCGAGCGGGTCCGGTCGGCTGGGAACGGCGAACATCCCGCTGTCACGAATCACCCGCACGTTGCTGTCTTCGGTCAGTTCGACGTAGGTATTGAGTCCGAGGGTCCGATCGGCGGCAGCCTCCTCAGGGGAGGTCACGCGCGCGAACCATACTGCGAGAGGGAAGTAGTCCGGCGACGTTGGTAGCGAATTCTCGAAGGTGTCGTAATATTCCTCTCCGCCGTCGACCGATCGCAGCGACGGACCCGCCGGCTCGAACACGACGTCGACGAAATAGGCGGCACCGTTTCCCGACTGGTCGGGGATTCCCTCGCCGTAGGTGAACCGTCCGTCGCGCGCGGTCAACCATCCGCTCTTCACGGTTGCGCCCAGGTCGAAGGTGTTCGGATCCGTCGGATAGTGCCCATTCGAAGCGCGGTAGGAGATCACGTAACTCCCGTGCGCTTGTATCGGAATCGGTTCGTCGAACGGTATATTCCGCCAGCCGCTCGGGCCGGTGGTGATCGGGACGGTACCCAGGGCGGTGCCGTCGGACGACCACAAGGTGGCGGTGACCGCGCCTGTGTCCTCCGGCCCCTGATAGAACCGCGCGGCGGTGACGACTCCATCGCTCGTCGTCGTGAACTCGGTGCCGACTTCGATGGACCGAGCGGCGGGATCGCCGAAGACCGCCGGGACGGTTTCGTCGGACCACAGGCTTCCTGCCGGCGAGCCGGAACGTTCGGCAGTGTCGGGGGAGCCTTGCGTGCACGATCCCGCAAGCACCATCACCGCCACGAGCAGCGGGGCGACGAGGGAACGTGCTGTCCGGCGCTTATCGAACACTGTCGTCAGCCTGTGGCGCGGATATGTCGCGTTCTGCGTCGTGTCGGTCGGGCGAGTCGATTTCCGGCACCGAAACGCTGAAGGTGGACCACAGCAGGCCGAACACGATGAAGAAGATGAAGGTTGCCTGCTGGTAGAAGAACAGGTCGAAGGTAGTGCTGGAGACCAGAATGCCCACCAACACTGATCCCATCATGTAGGCCTGATCGCGTTCGCGGGGCGAAGTGGCGCGGCGCAATCCCGCCGAGATGCCGAAGATTGCTCCTCCCGTCAGCAGAATCATCGCGACGAGTCCTACGACACCGCCCTGCACGATCGTCCGTAGCCACTCGTTGTCCAGCAATTGGTACGCGCTGGGAGGAGCTCCACCGAGGCCGACACCGAAGACGGGATTCTCGCGAAAAGTCTGCGACACTGCGGCATAGTCGGCTGTCCGCGTCAGGATACTGTCATCCTGTTCCGAACCCGTGATCGTCCTCCACAGCGCATTCAGTGTCTCCGGGAAGGCCACGGCATAGCCCATGATCGCGGCCGCCCCGGCGACGGCGGCCAGGACCAGCTGCCGAACCTGGAACGCGAACATGTAGACGAGCAGGCACGCGAGCAGCGTGAGCACGCCCGTGCGGGAGATGGCGGCGGGCATGGACACCAACGCCACACCGCACGTGGCGACTGCAGCCCAGCGGGCGCTCCGATGCGCGGCGTAGCGCGCAAAGTGGATGGTCATCGGCACGGTCACTGCCGCCAGAACGGAGAATTCGATCGCGTGCTCGGAGGTACCGACAACACGCACGGCGCCTCTCCGCTCGGTGAACTGCAGGTACTCGGGATCGAGGTTCACGACGAAGCCCGGGGGCATGAACAGGAATCGCAGATCGATCGAGGTCAGACTCTGGAGTAGTCCGACCGAACACGCGAATGCCAGACCCACGGTGAGGCAACCGAGAATGATGGTCCGCTGCCGTGTGCTCTCGATTCTTACCAGAACGTAGAGGGACACCCCCACGTTCGCGACCAGGGTAATGATCGCCCGGGTCTTGTTGGCTTCCACCAGGGCATCGCCCGTCCGGAGCAACCCGACTCCGTAGACCAGGGTCAGCAGCAGGAAGAACAGGAGCATGACGACCACCCCAGGGTTCACCGTGGGGCGAGTTGTGGTGCGTCGGACCGTCAGGAATCCGAGGACAACGAGGCCGAACAGCAGGACCGCGGCCATCCGCGCAGGTGAACCGTTGCTCTTGAGCGGGCCCGGCAGGGTGGCGAAGGCCGGCAGGCAGGGGATCAGGAGACACAGGAAGGCGAGAAACCACGTGGTGCGGTCTCGCTGTTCGGCACCGCGGACCGCACCGTCGAAGGGATCGCCCGGCCGTCGGCGCGCAACGAAGACCGTAGTCTTCATCGGGCATCCACGGCACCGTCTGCAGGCACACGTCCGCCTTCGCCGTCGGGGTTGTACGAGGATGTGCCGGGGCGCGGACCTGCCGGCGACGGAGGTTGGGCTCGTGTCTGCCTGCGTGATTTCAGCCGCGTCAGCAGAACGTCGACCAACACGGTGAACAGGATCGATAGTCCGACCCCGGTGGCAAGGATCGCGACGGTCGAGCGTGTGCGGGTGGGCATCGCGGCCGTCGGGACGCCGGGCGGTGTCACGACGAAGGATGTGACCATCTGATCCTCCGGCACACGTGCTTGCTGCTGCAGGGTCCGCAGCGTCACTTCGGCCTGTGCGGCAACAAGCTCCAAGGTCTTCGTCACGTCGGCAGGATCCGACGCCGTCTCCTCGACGAACACCAGCGGCAGCTGCGGGTTGGGAGATGGGGTCGGGAAGGCCTTCGCGCCGTAATCGGACAAGCCACCGGCCGCCACGACCCGGTCCACCACGGACGGTTCCCTCAGCCCGAGTGCGGTCAGATTCGCCAGCAGTGACGCTCCACCGACATCCAGGAGACCATTCCGCCGGATCTCGCCGCCAGTCGAGGGCGTGTCCTGCCGGACACTCGGCGGAGCCAAGCCGATGACCGCGCTTGCGTAGTAGACCGGTTTCACGGAGCTGTAGACGCCGTAGCTGTACCACGCGGTGATCGCCAGAAGTGGAAGTACGACATACCAGCGGCGGAAGCACGACCGCACGACATCGAACAGATCCATGTCAATGCCCCCTCATCATCGGATGAACCGACGTGAGCTACCTGCCGAGGACGAACCGTGCTCGACGACCCGCAGACTCGCCGACCCGAGCAGTTCAACCCTACCGACTGAAACCCGTCGATTGTGACTTTTCTGCTCCATCCGACAGCACCACGCCGGTCACAGGCGCGCCGACAGTGCGCAGGCACTCGACGGCGCGACTCAAATCCCGCCGTCGCGTCACGTCCAATACGGCCGCGAGGAGGATGCCGTCGGCGTGTTCGCCCGCAATCGAGGCCGTACACGTCGACAGGACGGCGGGCGCGGCCACGATGACCTGCGCGTAGTCCGGTCGCAGACGGTCGATCGTGACAGTCGGATCGGTCGCATCGGTCGCGATGGTCGTCGGCGGGTCGGAGGGGTAGCCGGTGAGTCCGGGCGTGGAGTCGGGCAGGCCGGGCGCGCCGTCGCGTTGCGGGGATTCGGTCCACGCCGGCCCCCTCGTCCCGGCTTCCGCCCGGCTCCCTCTCTCGTCGGTATGGACGACGAGCGTGCGATCGCCGGTCGATGCCGTGACACGCCCCAGGTTCGACGCCAGCGTCGCTGTGTCGGCCTCTCCTGCAGCCGACGTCACGACCCAGACCTGTGCCCGATCACCAGGCTCGGCACGAGGGTCGGGGCGCAGCCGCAGCCGGAGCCGCAGCCGGCGATACCCGTCCATATCGCTGTCCGTTGCGGAATCCACCCCGTCCACGCGTCCGAGCACCGGAACTCCCGACACGGTGACGGCGCGGTCGGCGGTTCGCACTATGGGGTCGGTTCGGGATCGGATCCACACCGCGACGGCGCCCAGGAACGGTCCGGCGAGCAGGATGGCGGCAGCAGGACCTGCCCGCTCGACCCACGCCTGCTGTGGCTCGGACGCGGAAGAGGCGATCCTCGTGTTCACTTTCTGACCGTCGTCGCCGGTCGGTGTTTCCAGCGCCTCGACGTACCCGACGAACTCGCGCGCGAGCGCGTCGGCGATGAGCCGAGCACGATCCGGATATCGGTCCGTGACCGTGATGTCGATGATCGACGTTCTCGGCGGCACGACCGTTGCGCTCACCTTGCCGGCCACTTCTCGGGCCGTCTCCGGCAGGCCGAGTTCATCCACAACGAGCTGGTTCACGACGTCGCTGGTCAGCAGGACTACATAGGAGTTGACCCGTCCCGCGACCACCTCGTCGTTCTGGTATGCGGCGGCGGTCGTCGATCCCTCGATCGACACCATCAGCTTGGTGGTCGACACGTACCTGTCCGGGGCCAGGAGAAGCCAGGCGAGACCTGCAACGAACACCACAACGGTGACGACGAGAAACGTCTTCCGGTACAGCTTCAGCTCGGCAAGGAACCTGTCCAGTCTCACTCTGCCGCCTCGGTGTTCCTGTCGGGCTCAGACCTTCCGCCGGGACTCCAGTGGGTGTCCATGTCGAAGACCACGACCGCGTCCCTCGGCAGCAACGCCGAGGCCTGACGTAGCTGCTCCTCTGTCGTCACATTCTTTCCCACCGCGAGCACGACCACGTCCGATTCGGCCCCGATTTCTACTGCTGCCGGCGCCGAGGGACACGTGAGTACCACCCATGTGTACGACGTGCGGAGGGCGTTGACCATCCCCCGCAGCGGGGCTGTGAGCATCCGGTCATCGATGGCCCCCGCTGCGGTGCCTACTCCGATGAAACTGCTGTGGGTGGTTCGCAACGAGACTTCTCTCGCCGCTTCAGCCGGTGTCGTCTCTCCGCGCAGTACGTCGGCAACCCCGGACGCGTGGCGATCCGACAGCGCCTCCGTCAGTTCGGCGGAGCGGAAGTCGAGATCGACCAGTACCACCGAATCGCTGCGCATGGCGAGCGCCGTGGCGAGGAAGACGGACACCGCGGTGACCGTGGATCCGGGACCGGCGCCGGTCACCGTGAACGCGCCGCGTTCCGACCGGTCGACGGCCGCGAGCAGACGGTACAGGATCCCGCGCTCCTCCACCGTGAACTGCTCCGTCGGTTCCCCGCCGATCGAACCGAGAACCGGCCGCCCCGAAATCCGTGCAGCATCGCGGGGGTCGCGGATCGAGTGATCGAAGAGGAAACGCAGCACGGCCCCCGCGGAGCCGAGGAGCGCCCCGATCAGCACCGCGCCGGACAAGATGACCGGGATCGTGGCACGCATGGCGACGACACGAGCTGTCGGCCCCGGGGTATCGACGACGATCAACTCGGCGCGTGGGACGAGCGATCCGGGAACCGACTCCAGAGTGCGCACTGTGGCCGCGAGTTCGGAGAGGAAGACGGTCGCCATCTGTTCGGACTCTTCGGCCGAGGGGGCACGGAACTCGAACTCGATGAGTGCCGTGCCCGGTGGATTGACCGCCTCTACTCGCGCGGACAGCACCTCGGGCGTGAGGCCGAGACCGAGATCGGCGATCACCCGAGCTGCCACGTCGCGGCTGTTCGCCATCGCGGCATAGGTTCGAGCACGGCCCTGCGCGTAGGAGTCGCCCCCGTCGAGAACGCGGCTGACATCACCGGGCGTGCGGACGAACACGGCGGCCTCGCACCGGTACAGCGGCGGACGCAGCAGCAGGAACAGCGTCGTTGCAGCCAGCGTCAGCAGAACTCCCCATACGATCCAGCGCCACCGCTCACGCAGTACACGACCGTACTCGGAAACCGTGTCGTTCATGATCGGACGCCCGGTCCGAGAGCTTCGAGCGAATCGGTCAGCGCCGCACCGATGGCTTGCACACCGAGGGGATTGGGGTGCTTTCGATCCGCAGCCAGCAGCGCGGATGTGTCCGTCCCGCTCAACGGCGCGATGGGATCGACGAACAGGACACCCTCGGCGGCGGGTTCTGCCGCCAGGCGCGCGATGAATTCGTCGTCGAATCCCAGATCGTCGGATGGGTCGGCGAGGAGGCGAGGCCTGACGAAGACGACCGTGGCCGCGGGCCAGGTGCGCCGTACGTCTTCGACGGTCGCGACCATTGCCCGGAAGACGTCCTCGGTGGGTGGAAAGAGATCGTTTCGTCCGCCGTCGAGCACCACGACGTCGGGTGCATAGACGGTGGCCAGGCGCGGGATGCGTTCGGCGAACGACGTCGACCGACCGATGTACTCGTCGACCACGAACCTGTTGGCCGGCCCGCCGCTGATGTAGCCCGTTCCCGGCACGGCTGCGAGGTTGCACAGCCACCCCATCCGGACCGCCGTCGTGCAGGCGTAGGACATTTCCGCAAGACCGGTCCCGGCGGTGTACGAATCGCCGATGAACAGTACGGAAGGCCGACTGTCGTCGGCAACGTTCAAGCGAGTGATCTCTGGGGACGGGCGTGTGGATGGTGTATCTGCGGTGTACGTCGGTCCGGAGACGAATACCAGGCCGATCGCGATTGCCAGGGCCGACACTATCGCGGCCAGATCACACCGAGCGCGTCGAGATGCGGCGGGCTTGCCTCCCTGCCTCCGGCCCGGGGAGTACCGGAAACCGGCGCGGCGAGGTTCCGAATCCGTAGTTCGAGTCTCGAGGGTCCGGCGGCGGGGGGCTGCCGGCGGTGAAGGATGATCTCGTCGATCACGCCGTTTGCGATAGAACACGAACACCGCGCCGCCCGTGATCGCCACGGCTGGCATTATCGCGGCCGTACCCAATAGCCGGGTGCGGTTCATCGGATGACCTGCGTGCGGACCCACGCCGCGATCATGTCGGCGAGCGCCGATTGTCCGGCGTCCGTCGGCCCGCTCAGGTCCGGCCACATCTGATCCCTCGTCAGCAACGGGGGATCGAGTGCATCCAGGTACGGCACCCCCATCTCGTCTGCGGTGCTGCGGAGAGCGTCGGACACCCGGACGGCCGATGCCGGAACCGGCGTCTCGAACCACGTGGGCCCGACCAAGAGGGGGCGCCGGCCACCGACGACGATCTTGTTGATCGCATCGATCGCGCCCACCACGATCGCGTCCGTGTCCGGCAGTCCGGTGTCGCCGAGCCCCCCGACGATCAGGACGACCCGTGGATCGACAGCATCCGCGCGGTCGACCTGATAGGTGAACGCGTGGCCGCCCTGACCGTCGGCGACGAAGCCGGAGTCGGGCAGGGCGAAATTGGCGACGGACCATCCCGTTCGATCGGCCATGAGCGTCGGCCACACCGTTCGGTTGCGGAATCCGGCCGACCATTCGTCGCCCACCACCGCGATGGCGAGTGGGGACGCATCTGCCTCGCTGGTACGTGTCATCGCGAAGACCGAAGTGGCTACGAGGGCACTGACCAAGACGTTGGCCGCGAGGACGGCCATGAGCGTCCGTGGAGCAATGGTGAGTCGCTTCATCGTTCACTCCCGGCCACGTCCGCGTAGGTATCGAGCAGTCGGTCACCGACCGCGTGCATCCCCAGGTCGGTGCGCACAGCACGGCGTCCTCGTTCCCCCATGGCACGCGCGAGAGACCGGTCGGCAAGCAGCGACTCGACAGCGGTGACCAGAGCGCGCACTGCCGGCGCCGTGACGATTCCGCTGCCTGTTCGTTCGATCGTCGGGGCGAGTCCACAGTCGCGGGTCACCACGACGGGAACACCCACGGACATGGCTTCGAGCACCGACATCGGGTAGGGCTCACGCACTGAGGGGAGCACGTACACGGTCGCTGCCGCCATCCGCCGGGGCACGTCGTCCGGGTCGAGCGCTCCCTCCCATGAAATCCGCGGGTCTGCTTCGGCTGCGAGCATGGTGCGCAGCGCCGGGCCCTCGCCCTCGTCCGGTCCCACCAGGGTGAACCGGGCGTCCATCCCGGCGGAGAGCAGAACTTCGGCCATTTCCACGAACGCCGTCGGGCGCTTGCGCGGGTGCATGCGTGCGACGAAGAGCACCTCGGGAGGTTCCGCGCTCGGCCGGCCGGGTGGGTAGTACGGCACGCCGTTGCCGAGCTCCACGAAAGGCAATGACGTCCGTGCGACGGTGGCGAGCTGGTCCTTCTCCAGCGCGGTGAGGTGGAACACGGCTCCGGCGTCGCGCAGCACCTTCCTCGTCCACAGCGCGTCGAGCGGGCCGGCGAGCGGATGATCGGACGGAGTGACCATGCCGTGGGGCTGGAGCACGTACAGGATCCCGTGGCGCCGCGCGCTCACCGCAAGCGGGAGCACGACGAGGTCGCGGCCGAAATGGATGTGGACGACGTCGAACCGAGTCCGGTTGCGGTGGAACCATCGCTGCAATCCGGGCGCACCGACACCGGCGAACCCCGTCCTGGGAACTACGGTTCGGACGGTGAACAGCTTGACCGGTACGTCGTTCAAGCGGGTCGGTACGACCGGGAACCCCCGGGCGCCGGCGCCGAGCGTCACCTCGTGGCCCCGGCGGATCAGCTCCATACTCTGATTGAGCGCGACCCGGGCGGGTCCCCCGTACGCGCCGTCGGGGTCGAGCAGCGTGACCACTTGCAGGATGCGCACGGAATCAACCCGGTGTGACGATCGATCGCGGAGCCCGGACGAGTGAATCGGGAGGAACGTCGGCGGTCACCAGTGCTCTCGCTCCCACGACCGAATTCGCGCCGATGGTCACGCCCCGCAAGACGGTGGAACCGGCGCAGAGCCAGACGCCGTCCTCGATGACGATCGGGCCGTTGTCGAACTCGAAGGTCTTCGACCGCCTGTCGTGACTCCCCGTGCAGAGATAGGTGTACTGCGACACGCAGACATCCGAACCGATCACGATCTCGTCGATGTTGTAGAGATCGGCCCCTGTTCCGATCCACGAATCGTTCCCGACCACCAGCTTCCACGGCCATTGAACGTTGACCCGGTGCTTGATCAGCACCCCGGTGCCGATGCGGGCCCCGAAGCAGCGCAGGATCGTGCACCGCAGGCGCGCCGGACACCATACCTGGGTGAAGATCAGCGTCGACACCGCAACCCACAGGGCTTGGGCGGCGAAGCCGCGACCCTTGTCGTAGGGGCGGCCACGCAGGGATTGCAGCGACCGCTTGGACTGTGCAGCGGACACGCGCACCTCCGCAGGACAACGCACTACACTTCGAGAGGATACGCCGTGTTCGGCTCCGACTGAGGGGCATTTCGTGACAGATCTCGGGTGTGCATCCGTCCCTACCGTGGCCGAACGCCAGCGTGCACACCGTCAGGTGCTGGCCCGAGTGGCCCTGTTCGCTATCGGTGCCACGTCGGGTGTTCAATTGGCGAACTTCACCGTCACCGGGTTGTCGGTGGTCTGTCTGCTGCTGGCACCCGGCTTCCTGCTCATGATGCACCGGGGGATCGACCTGTTGCCGGCCGTACTCGCGGTGGCGGGATCACTCTCCTTTGTCGCGTCGTGTGCGGTGAACGGGGTCACCGCGCTATGGCCCAACGCAATCGCATTTCCTGCATTCCTGCTCTACCTCGTGGGCCTGACCGTGCTCACGGCCCGTGCGGTGGACGCGACCGCCACAGTCCTCGCCGGAATCGCCACCGGCACTCTGGTCTTCTTCCTGACCCAGGGAATCGAACTGACCCGAACCGGGAGCATTCCTGACCTTTGGAAGTACGGAATCGCTCACGCGGTGACGATTCTCGTCCTCTTCGGAATGACGACGGCGCGGATTCATCCGCTGCTGCAATCGGCGGTACTCGTGGCGCTTGGGCTGGCGAGCCTGGGACTGAACTTCCGGTCGCATGCCCTCGTGTGTCTGCTCGCCGGCGCCATCGTCTTCACCCGGCACGTCCTGGGTTCCCGGATCGGACGAGGCTGGCAGTTCCTGGGAGTCGTGGTGTTCGGGTTGGTCTTCGCGCAGGTGATGCCGATCGCCGCGCGGGCGGGACTGTTCGGGGCCGCGCTGCAGCAGAAGACGCTGGAGCAGGACGCCACGAATCTGCCGTTGCTGCTGGTCGGCCGCACCGAGCCCCCGCTGAACATCACAGCCATTCTCGAGCGTCCTTTCCTCGGTTGGGGAAGTGCCTTCAACCTGACTCCGGACGTGTATGCCCGGGCCCAGCACCTGGCGATCCGGATGGGATTCGATCCCACTTTCCCGTTCGACCTCTACTGGCGGCTGCCGCCGAGCGATTACTCCGCAACCCATTCGATCCTGCTGGGTTCCTGGGTCGAGGGCGGCATTCTGGCGGTGCTTCTGCCACTGTGGCTCCTCGTCGCCTGCGTCGGCGTGGTCTGGAACAGCACATATTTCGGCCGCTGGAGTCCGCTCGTGGTGACCCTCGCTCTGCAAGGCATCTGGGACCTGCTCTACGCGCCGTGGACGTACAACATGATCCCGGAGTTTGCCTGCATCACGCTCTTCTTCTGCGCGGTACGCGTTCGCCGGCCGATGGTTGCTGTACGGGACTCGTCATGAGACCGAATGTGACCGTCGTGATCCCCACGCTCGGTCGGCCTTCCTTGTACGGCGCTGTGCAATCCGCTCTCGAGCAGACGTATCCGGTCGCCGAGATCATCGTGGTCGCGGACACCGATCTGGCCGTGTCCCTGCCGCCGGACGACCGCATCGTGGTGCTGCGCAGCGAAGGTCGGGTCGGACCCGCCAGATGTCGGCAACTGGGGATCGATGCCGCGCACGGGAGCGTGATCGCTCTGCTCGACGACGACGACGAGTGGCGCCGGGTCAAGCTCGAACGACAGTTGGCGGCCGTCGAACACGAGGCGGCTTTCGGAAAGGCCTGGATCGCATCGTCGCGTATGGCGGTCGTCGGACCGGGGACCCGACGGCGAGTCTGGCCGCGGCGCCTCATCGGCTCGGAGCAATCCATCGCGGAGTATCTGTTCCGGTTCACCGGATTCACGGTCGGTGGCGCGACTTTGCAGACCTCGACACTGTGCTTCCCCGTGGATCTCGTGGGCGCCGTCCCGTGGGATGCCGACGCGGACGCGCCGCACGAGGAGGCGAGCTGGCTGCTGCGGGTCCGACGCGCCGTCCCTGATGTCTGCCTCGTCCACCATCCGGACGTGTTGAGTACCTACCACGTGGGGAATTCGTCCCTGTCCCACAGCTCGTTGGACCGGGCCGATGAGTACATCGCCTGGGGGCTGGAGTATCTCGGTGAGGAATCGCCGCGCGTTCGTGGTGATTACCTCTGCACGAGCCCGGTGAGCGCGGCGGTGTCCGCGCGGTCGCTGGCAGGTGTGCGGCGCTCGATGTGGTCGGCGGTACGTCATGGCAGGCCGGGTCCGTTCGCCGTCGTATACGCAGCTCTCAGCGCCGCGCGGATACTTGTGCGCACAGCACACGCATCGGTCCGTTGATGGAAGTGGCGCACGATCAGCTCACGCCGGAGGAGCGTCGAGCATTGTTCCGGGGCACGCTGTACCGCATTCTCGGTACTCCGGTGGTTGCTGTCCTGGGACTCGCCAACACGGCCGTCATCGCGCACGAGACGGGAGCGGCGGTCTTCGGGTTGGTGTCCTTGATCGCAACGATCACTCTTCTTGTGCCATTCGTCGACTTCGGGATCGGCGCGACGGTGCTGAGCGCCAGTGCGACGCTCCATCAGCATGAGGGGGATTCGAGTGCGGCCGATGTCGTCCGACGTGCCTATCGCGTTCTGTTCGTGGTCGCCGCCGCAGTCGTGTCCGGGGCCTTGGTCGTCATGGCATTCGACGGCTGGACCGTGCTCGTCGGCATGTCCAGTGGTCCCGCGGACCGGTGGGCGATCACTCTTGCCGTGTGTGTCTTCGCGCTCACGATTCCTGCCGGCCTCGGTTTCCGGATCCTCATCGGGATCGGACGGATCCCTGAGGCGACGCTGGTGCAGATGAGCTGTCCGGCTGTCGCGCTGGTGATCACCCTCGTGCTGTACGTGACCGGGGTGAACGAGATCTGGTACGCAGTATCGGCGCTCGGTGGTCTGCTCGGCGGACAGATTCTCGGTACCGTCTTGGCTTTGCGACTGAGCGGGCTCGGATGGTCGGCGTTTGCACGGACGTCCGCACCGACGACCGGAGCCAGGCTGCTGGCGGGCAGCGGATGGTTGTTCGTCGTCGGCGTGGGGCTGCCCATCGGGCTCCAGTCCGGACGGGTTCTCCTGGCGCATCTGTCAACACCCACGGAACTGTCCGAGTACGCCGTGATGGCGCAGATCTACGGCGTGGTCTGGTCGGTTCTCTCGACGGCGGGATTGGCCTATTGGCCGATGTTCGTGCAAAGACGGTCCGCCCCTGACGAGACGATCCGGATGTGGTGGCGGCTCACGGCTGTACTCGTCCTGTGCGCAGCGATCGGGGCCATCGGAATCGCGCTGCTCGGCCCATGGGCCGCGTCCGTGCTTTCGGGCGGTCAGATCGACGTGTCTGCGTTGCTCGCGCTCGGATTCGGTGTGCTGATGGTCGCACAAACCGCACATCTCCCGGCGAACGTGCTGCTGGTCGGTCCCGGCGAGGCGCGGTGGCAAGCGCTGTGGACGGTCGTCATGGCCGCACTCAGTCTCGGCCTCGGGTTCGCGTGGGCGGGACCGTTCGGAGCAGTGGGCGTGGTGTGCGCTTCTGTGCTGGGCATTTGCCTGGCGCAAGTTCTCCCGGATCTTCTGTGGGTACCTAGCCTGGTTCGTCGCCGGTCACTCGTCGGCCCCTGAGTTCGGTGGCCAACGGGGCGACTACGGTCGTCCCTGCAGGCACATCACGGATCACCGTCGCGTTTACGCCGACGGTCGCCCCGTCGTGCAGGGTGATCGGACCGATCACGATCGCGCCGGCGCCGACGCGGACTCCGTCACCGAGGGTCGGCCTTCCCCGCGCGTCGTGACCGATGGTGACCTGCTGGTTGATCCAGCAATGACGCCCGATGGATTCGGCCGTGACGATCGTGCCGACGCCGTGCTGAATGAAGAGACCAGGGCCGATTCGGTCCGCTTCGAGAGTCAGCGTGGCGGCGGGTCGGTACAGCGCGCGAAGCAGCATCCGTAGGACCGGCGGCGCGGAACGGAGACGGTAGTGCACGAGCGTACGAAACTCGGTGAGCGCCCCGGCCAGATAGGCGAATCTCGAGTACCTGTCGAGTGACGCCAGGTCCGCGTCCCCGATGCACCGACTCCACCAGTCGACGTCCTCCGCGATCGCATCCGTCGAGTCCCAGCGGGTGGAGATCCACCACAGCGGAAACGCCCAGATGCGTGCACCCTGGAGCAGTGCTGCTCGATTGCCTCGCATCGTCCGCCTTTCAACATCCCGGTTCCAGTTCGGCCTTCAGATAGCCCGCGGTCTGGTATGCGTACTCGGACGCCCATCCCCAGAGCGAGAGCTCCGCTGGGCTTGCCACCATGATCAATTCGCCGTCGAAGCACCGCTGCAGGACGAATCGAGCTCGGGAGATGTGCGGTGTGTACGTCACGACGATCACCCGGTTCCAACCGTACTGCTCGGCCCGGCGGCGCACTTCTCGCGCTTCGCCTCGGGTCGTCGATGGATCGGGGAGGAAACAGTCCACTTCGAATCCGGGATACGCCTTCCCGCAGTTCTCCGAGGCCCAGTTGTCACCCGGCCCGTCGGGATGGGAGAGAACCACCTTCGGCGCCCAGCCTGCGATGCCGAGCTCGATGCCGAGCGAGTGGCGGCGCCAGTCCTCCCCGCCGAGGACGAAGATCGCGTCGGCAGGGCGCAGCGAATCAGTCTGTGGCCGGACGTAGACCGGCAACCCGGTAACCAGTGCTGCGATCACCAGTATGCATATCGACGCCACCACCATACGGATGGAAGGCCAGTTGTTTCGAAGCCTCACCCACGTGTTCTCCGTTTCGAGCCGAGGGTGCCGTGACTACCGGCCAGTGTATGGGACGCAACTCTGTCGGATCGTGCGGTCGGCGTCGAAATCGATACGGACGAGATTTTGCCTTGCGGTCGGGCCTGACCGGCACGCGAGGACGTCGATATCGCGGATCCCGATCGGCGACCTTCCCTGCACCGATCGACCTAGGATCTGGAGGTATGGAGCGAAGCCCTTCGGCGTCTCCCCGGCCCGACGTGGTGTTCGGGTTCTCGTACGAGATGTTCGACGATGCAGTCGGTCGTGAATTCTGCCGACCGCCCGACCAGACGCTGCTTGCCCTTGCCCACGACGATCGGGTCGGCAGACTGATCGTGGCCGATCCGTGGCGTTCCTACGTCGTATCTGCGGCGCGCCGTCGGCCTGTCCGGCTCGTCGAGGACATCACAGTCGCCGGGCGAAACGCGGTCCGCGTCCGGCCTCACCGATTGCGGACGGGCGATCCCACCGATCTCGGCAGGGTGGAACGGTCCTATCGCCGCTACGGCGCAGTGCTCGGGCGCGCGCTGGCTCGGACTCGCGGCGAACGGAAACCGCGTCCGAGGTCGGCGGCCCTGGTCACCTACAACCCCTTCGTGGCGGCATTCTGTGATTCTCCGTGGATCAGCAAGGTCGTGTACTTCGGCCAGGACGATTGGGCGACAGGGGAGGGGGTGGTTCGATGGTGGGATCTCTACCGCGAAGCCTACCGGCGCATCGAGGAACGCGGAGCCGCGATATTCGCAGTGTCCGAGGAACTCGCAGAGCGTATTTCGCCGCGCACCACAGTCGTGCCCAACGGGGTGATCGCCGACGTGTGGCGTCCGCGGCATCCTGAACCCGATCGAATCGCGGCGCTGCCGCGACCTCGCGCCGTCTACACCGGCACGATCGACGACCGTCTCGAAGCGGATCTGGTCGAGACCACGGCGAGCATGGTGGGTTCGCTGGTCATGATCGGCTATCCAGGAGATGCGCGGACCGTCGAGTGGCTGCGTTCGCTCGACCGCGTGCATGTGTTCGACCCAGTCGGGCAGCATGAACTCGCAGCATTGGTGCAAGCCTGCGACGTCGGATTGATTCCGCACCGCGATCAAGCCTGTATCCGCGCGATGTCGCCCCTCAAACTCTACGAGTATCTCGCTGCCGGGCTCCCCGTGCTGTCGGTTGATCTGCCCCCCATCCACGGAGTCGACGACGAGCGGGTGTGTATCTGCCGGCGCGAGGAATGGGCGAGTGGCGTGAAGCGGGTCCTCGACATGGGGAGCGCACCGGAAGGCCGGCGACAGCAGTTCATCGACGCGGTTTCGTGGGAGCGTCGGATGCAGCCCGTGGTCGAGGCCGCTGTCGATTAGTGCGCGACGTCGGTGCGACCCTCGGAGGAAACGGGCGGACCGCCCCCGCGGCCGAGTACCCGGTCGGCCATGTGCCGAAGTTCGGCGAAGAGTGTGGGATGTGCGAGTCGCAGAACGGTTGCACCCGCAACGGCCGCTCCCGGCATTCCGATTACGAGCACGACCACAGTGCGATCCGGCACGATGACGGCGACCAGAAGGTAGGTCGCCGCCGCCCAGAGCGCCACGTGGAGACCCGGCAGCAACAAGGCGACCTGGCTGCGCAGAGTTACGCCGAGGAGTCGCCGCCGGATGAGCCACTCGACGGGGACGAGCAGTCCGGTCGCAAGGCTGTAGCCGACAGCCACGCCGAACGGGCCGAACGGCAGACCGGCGACGATGCCCGTGGTGGACACGACGGTGGTGAGCCACGCATAGCGCAGGTTGAGCCCTGCGTGCCCGAGCCCGAGCATCAGGGGAGCTGTCGACGGCTGGTAGATCGCCTGTATGGCGCCTGCCATGGCGAGTACCTGAATGATGGGGATCGCAGGTTCCCATTGGGAGCCGAACAGTAGGGCCATGAATTGGGGCGCTGCTACGGCGGCCGTGGCCATGACGGGCAGCGCGAGGACGGCATTGGCGCGCGTTGCACGCGCCAGTTCCCTACGGAGTGCATCGAGGTCGTGCGCCAGTCGGGCGAACGCGGGAAACAACACCGCGCCGACGGTGGTGCATGCCAGCTGAACCGGCAAGAGCAGCAGCCGATACGCCAAGCCGTAGAAGGCTAGAGCTTGAGGGCCTTGAAACCGTCCTACCAACAGGTTGTCGATATTCCGGGACACCGAGTTGATCAGCAGTCCGGCGGTGAACGCTCGCCAGGAAAAGGCGGCGATTTCGCGCAGGTGCCTCAGACGCAGATTCGGCGACCGTCCGGCTCCCGCCGCCAGCAGCATCAGCAGCAGCACCGAGTCGGTGGTGACAATCTGTGCCACCAGTCCCCAATAACTTCCCCCTGCCAGCGCGACACCCAATCCGACCAACCCGCCGACCATTGCGGCCGTGATGTCGGCGAGGCCGATCTCGCGGAACCGCATATCGCGCTGGAGCAGCGCCCGCGGCGTGATCGACGCGGCTCGGATGAGCAAGCTGGGTGAAAGCACCACGAGTACGAGGGTGAGGTCGGGGGAGTGCATGAAGGAGGCCCATGCCGAGGCGACGGCGCAGGTCAAGGCGGTGAGCGCCCCCCCGACGGCCAGGTTGACCGTGACGACCGCACCGGGCATGTCGGGTTCGATGCGTTCGCGCTGGATCAGCGCGCTGGAAAAGCCCTGGTCCAGCAGAAGTGCGACGATGCCGATATAGACCAATGCCTGCGCGACGATGCCGAATGCTTCGGGACCGATCAACCGGGCAAGCACGATCGTGAACCCGGCTCGGGACACCTCCCTACCGATCACGGAAATGCCGCTCCAGCGGATTCCCGAGGACAGACTGCTGTCAGCCATGGGGGGCCCGTGCCCGGGATCGCAGCGGGAGCCCTCGGTGCGTGACGAATCGCCGAAGGCCCCGGCGTAGCGGAGTATCGGGTGCAGCTGATGTACTCACGGCTGATGTACTCACGGCGCAGCCGTCCGGACCGAAACGGACTGTACAGCCATTTCTTCGATGATCCGAGCAGCGCTTTCGACGTCCTGACCCAAGTGCCAGTATGTGATTCCGTATCGGTCTCGCCACTCGAGCAGTTGCGCAGCACATTCCGACGCTGTGCCGACAAGTATCGCCGGCGAGCCCTTCAACGTGTCGCCGGCCGCCTCGATGTGCCCCGACCACGATGAACGTGGCACGGAACCGCAAGGCGCGTCCGTCACGCGGACGTAGTAGCAGTTGAACTGGAGGACGGGGCAGGGCCGTCCCGCGGCGTCGGCGGCGGCCCGGACTCTCCGGATCTTGGCCTCGATGCGATCGGGCGTGAGGTCGGCGATCGCCGCTTCGTCGATCGTGTTGGCGCGCATGCTCGGGTGTATCCCGACGATGTCGGCGGCACGTCCGGCCAGGTCGAGCATCCGGGGCCCTCCGGCGCCGACGAGAATCGGCGGATTCGGTTGCTGTACGCACCGTGGAAGGGCTTCCATGTGGCCGATTCGATAGTGTTCTCCCTCGAAATCGACGAACTCGGCCGTGAAGTAACGCCGCAACACCGTCAATGCTTCGTCCAGCCTCGCGATCCGCCGGCCGGTGGTGTCGAATCGGAGGCCGAGGGCCGCGTAGTCGTCCGGCTGCCAGCCGGCGCCGATCCCGACTTCGACTCGTCCGCCTGAGAGCACGTCGATCGTCGAGATGTCTTTGGCGAGCAACGCCGGGTGGTGAAGATCGTTCGGCAACACGAGGGACAGGACCCGTAACCGGGTGGTGCCGGCCGCGGCGTATGCCATGGCGACCAGTGGAGCAAGTTGCCAGCCGTGGCTGACGTGCTGGGAGACGGCTACCGTGTCGAACCCCAGGGATTCGAGCCGGCGCACGTCGGCGATCCATCTGGCGCCGTCGGCCTGGAGCCGAGGCATGGGCGCGATCATGCGCATCGCGGGAGGGGCTTGTCCGATCGAGCTCATGAACCGTCGACCTTCCATCGTCCGGCTAGTGCGGGATACCTCCGATCGACTTCCGGTAGCAGATCCGGAAGTGTCAGCAGCACCCGGTCCGGCTCAGCGGCAACGAGTTCCTCCGGCGAGATGATCGGCACGTCGGTGCCGGGCATTCGGCGCCCCTGTTTAGCCGGTGAGGCGTCGGCTACCGCGGCCACCAGCCTCCGGTCGACGGCCGCGAGGCTGAACAACGCCACCGCACGGGACGCCGCGCCATATGCGTACACGCGTTCGCCGGAACGGTATTCGTCCTCGAGCCAGGTGCGCAGTGAGCGCACATGGTCGTCGGCAGCACGTTGCAGTGAACCTACGGTGCGTGGATCGGTCATGCCGGTTTCGTCGGCGAAGACCCTCCGCACCGATTCGTCCGGTTCGACCTGCCCGTGCATGGCCGCGACGAGGACCGTGCCGCCGTAGAGGTCGAACGTCCAGGCAGCCACCGGACCCATGCCGACGTCATCGAGGAGGCGGGTCAGCGCCGTCATCGAGTAGTACGCGAAGTGGCCATGGCGAAGCGCGTTCCACTGGCCCCGGCAGACGATGGTGGCCAGGGAATGGAACTGGACGAGCAGCACCCCCTCCGGAGCTGTGGCAGCGGCTCGCTCGACCAGGGCCTTCGACTGGTCCGGTTCGTGCATCAGGCCGAAACAGTCGAGCACGACGTCGCAGGTACCGTCGGCTACGGTGAAGCCACGCTCGAGGAGCAGCGGAAGCCACGTCCCTCCGTGGGGACTGCCGAACTCCCGTACCGTCGAGCCCCGTAACCGCTCGGATCGAGCGACGCTCCGTACCGCACAAGCGGCCTGTTCTCTCAGGGCCTGCGGTTCGACGCCGCGTGGCTCCTCGATGATCGTGTCGTCCTCGGCGAGTTGCGCGAGGCCGCACGTCGCACACAGATCCATGGCAAGGGGATGCGAGACCTCGTCGTCGCTGATGACGTCGTCGGCCGGGGGAAAGTGATCGGCGGCCGGCACCTTTCCGAGATCGAGTACTCGATCCAGATCGGGCATTCCGCACGCTCGGCACACACTCATGGGAGCATTTCCTCGTGCGCATCGAGGAAGCCGAGTTGGCCGACGTGATCGTGCTGATTCCGCAGCCCTTCCGCGACGAACGGGGGCTGTTCACGCGCACGTTCGACGCGGAGACGTTCGATGACCATCTCGGCAGGCCGGGAACTGCCGCGGCGTTCGTGCAGGACTCCCAATCCCGGTCGGTCCGCGGCGTCGTCCGGGGAATGCACGGCAGGTCCGGCCGTGGCGAAGCCAAACTCGTGCGCTGTGCGAACGGCGCGGTGCACGACGTCCTGGTCGACATCCGGCCCGACTCGCCGACGTTCGGACGAAGCCAGGTGTTCCGGCTCGACGACGAAGAATTTCGCCACCTCTACGTTCCGCCGGGATTCCTGCACGGGTTCCAGGCACTGACCGCGACGGCGGACGTCTGCTACCGGATCGATCGGCCGCACGACCCGGCGGAGGACATCGGCGTCGCCCACGACGACGCGGATCTCGGGATCGACTGGCCGCTGCCGGTAACTGCCGTGTCCGCGAGGGACGCGAAGGCCGGAAGCTGGCGGGAGTTGCTCACGCGATTGCATTGACAAACCGCATCGATTCGTCCAGGACTCCTGTTCCCTGTAGCTCCTTCAGGTGTGAGAGCCGGGTGAACCGCTCGTGGAAGTCCTCCGCTTTCAAGCTGAAGGCGGTGTACTTCTCGTACAGTTCCGCGGCGCCTTCGGGAACTGTCCATTTCGCCTCGTAGCCGAGCCGATCCCGAGCAGCAGAGAAGTCGACCCGGTACGAGCGAGGGTCGGGGCCGCTCTCCCCGGTGATCACGAGTTCGGAGCCAGGGACAACGTCCACCACGGCAGCGGCGATGTCGGCCACCGTCAGGTTGTTGGTTTCGGTGCCGATATTGAATGCGTTGCAGTGGATGGCGTCTACGGGCGCCACAAGGCAGCGCGCGAACGCTTCCGCGATGTCCCGAGCGTGCACCAACGGTCGCCAAGGGGTTCCGTCCGACAGCACACGCACCTCACCGGTGAGAACGGCATACCCCACCAGGTTGTTCAGAACAATGTCCGCTCGCAGTCGGGGGGAGAACCCGAATGCGGTGGCGTTGCGGAGAAACACCGGAGAGAAGCCAGGGTCTGCGATCGCAGCCACGTCGTCCTCGACGCGCACCTTGCTCTCCGCGTACGGCGTGAGCGGGCGCAGCGGTGCACTCTCGTCGACGGCTTCTTCCCCGCCGGCGCCGTAGACAGAGCACGTGGATGCGTAGAGGAAGCGACGCACACCAGCCGCCTTGGCGCATCGAGCGAGCCGCACGGAGGCCTGGTGATTGATCTCGTAGGTGATTCTCGGTTCGAGCGCGCCGAGGGGATCGTTGGACAGGGCCGCGAGGTGGATCACGGCGTCGAATCCCGTCAGGTGCGATGCGGTGATGTCCCGTAGATCGAGCCGGATCGCGGGAGGATCCTGCGGAGCGGGCCCGAGAATGCAGTCGGCGAAGAGGCCGGAATCCAGGCCGATCACCTCGTGACCGTACGAGCAAAGGACCGGCACCATGATCGACCCGAGGTATCCCTGATGACCGGTGACGAGGACACGCATGTCATACCTTTCCGAAGTGGACGGTGGCCTTCTCCACGACGAAGGCCTCGGCGTGCGGCCGTCGGCATTGCACGCCGCGGAGACGGGAAAGACCCAGGAATGCCTGTTCGTCGAACCAGTCGTGGTCGGTCTGGGACGGGTAGTGCTTGAGCAGGATCCGTGCCTTCTCCTCGGCGATCCTGCGGGTCAGCGGATGGTAGATCGTCGGTCGTGGCGTATCCGTTTCCCATTTGAGGATCTCGTACCCCAGGACCAGGTGGTCACGGAAAACGGTGGGCACCAGCTCGGCCAGTATTCGATGATCCTGATGCGCGTCGTCGCGATGCGGCGCGAACACCACGTCGGGTTCGCAGGTGTGCCGGAACGATTCGAGTGCGTTCTTGATGGGCTCCCAGTATCCAGGGGCGTGGCCGTCGGGAACGTCGAGGACCCTCACCTCGACCTCGGCACCGGGACACAGCGCCGCCAGAGCGTGCCGCTCCTCGATCTCGCGCCGCGAGTCCTCACCGGAAAGTACGAAGGCATGCACGCGCAGCGGGGACGAGACCCGAGCCGACAGCGTCAGCAATGTGCCGCCGACGCCGATGGCGATGTCGTCGCAGTGCGCACCGAGCACTGCAATCTCTCGGACGTCGCCGGCGCAGAGCTCGATCATGATTGCACCGCCACGGCGGTCGGTTCCCACAGCATCCACGGGCGGATCCCTCGCGCGTAGTTGTCGTCGAGCTCCGCACGTTCCTTGAACGTATCCGCCGGCTTCCAGAAGCCGTCGTGCCGATATCCGAACAGGCGGCCGCGGCCCGCAAGGGTGCCGCACACGTCGGTGACAAGGTCACCCCCTGGCGGCAACAGCTCGAAAATCTCCCGATTCAGCACGAAGTAGCCGCCGTTCTCCCAGATGGGGAAGTGGCTGACCGGCACGATTTCCTTGATTTCCCCGTTCTCGGCCAGATCCACACAGTGGAACGAGGACTGTGGGGGTACGACCAGCAGTGCGGCGGTCGCGCCGGACTCGTGGTACCGCTCGATCATCCGATCGAGTGGCGCGTCTGTGAGCACGTCCGCGTAGTTGGCCAGGAAGTGCTGGTCGCCTCCGAGATAGTTCCGTACGCGGCGAAGCCGCTCGCCGATCGAGGATTCGAGACCGGTGTCGACGAAGGTGATCGACCAGTCGCTGATATCCGTGTGGAGCAGTTCGACCCGGTTGCGGTGCATGACGAAGTCGTTGGATGCCTCCTCGTGGTAGTCGAGGAAGAACTCTTTGATCTTGGTTCCCCCGTAGCCCAGACACAGGATGAACTCGGTGTGGCCGAAGTGCGCGTAGTACTTCATGATGTGCCACAGCAGCGGCCGCGGTCCCACCATCTGCATGGGCTTGGGGATTTCGTCGGTGCGGTCGCTGCGCATCCGCATGCCGTAGCCGCCACAGAACAGAACGACTTTCATACCGTGATCCTCCTGACGAAGTCGGCGGGGCCGATGGTGGTGTGCAGAGTGGGCAGCGGGAAGACGAGCCGGCCGCCCCAGGCGGAGATGTACTGCAGCTGGGTCGTCAGTTCCGCCGCCAGGTTCCACGGCAGGGCGACGACCACGTCGGGCCGGTCCTTCTCGATCTGCTCCGGCGGCAGGATCGGGATCCGGGCTCCGGGCGTGTAACGCCCGTGCTTGTACGGATTCCGGTCGACGGTGTACGCCATGAGGTCGGGGCGGATGCCGCAGTAGTTGAGCAGGGTGTTGCCCTTGCCCGGCGCGCCGTAACCGACGACGGACAGGCCCTGATCGTGGCAGTCGAGGAGGAAGCGCAGGAGGGTTTGGCGGACGGAACGGGCGCGGGCCTCGAGTTCGCGGTAACCCGCCGTCGTGTGCAGACCCGCCCGGCGTTCCTCCTCGAGCACGGCTTCCACCCGTGACCCGGGGGGATCCGCGACCTCGTCCGGCCGGGCCCAGAGCCGGATCGATCCGCCGTGGGTGCCGAGAAGTTCCACGTCGACGACCGACAGGCCGCCGGTGGCGAGCGCCCGCATCGCGGACAGCACCGTGTAGTACTGGAAGTGCTCGTGGTAGACGGTGTCGAACTGCGCTTCGCGCACGAGGTTCAGTGCGTGGTGCACCTCGATGGAGATCCAGCCGTCGTCGGCGACGAGGGTGCGCAACGATCGGGTGAACCCGAGCAGGTCCGGGATGTGGGCGTAGACGTTGTTCGCCACGACCAGGTCCGCGGGCCCGTACTCCCCGCGGATGTCCTCGGCGAGGCTTTCGTCGAGGAAAGCGGTGACGGTGGGAACCCCGATGGCACGAGCCGCGGAACCGACATTCACCGACGGTTCGATGCCCAGGCACGGGATGCCGGCCGCGACCGCGTGCCGCAACAGATAACCGTCGTTGCTGGCGACCTCCACGATCGACGAGCCCGCGCCGAGATGCAGATCCCGGATGGCGGCTTCCACGAACTGCCGCGCGTGGTCGACCCAGGAGTCGGAGAACGACGAGTAGTAGGCGTATTCGGTGAAGGTGTCCTCGGGTGTGATCAGCGCAGGGATCTGCAGCAGCAGGCAGTCCTCGCACAGCCGCAGATGCAGGGGGTAGGTGGTTTCGGGCAGGTCGAGCTCGTCGGCGGCCAGGAAGCGTTCGCACGGCGGTGTGGCGCCGAGATCGAGCACGCTGAGGAGCCGTTCCGATTCGCACAGGCGGCACTTCATTGATGGCACCCCTCGGGGCAGTCGGTGGGAACCGTGCCGACGAGATATTCGCAACATCAGGTCCGACTCGATTAGATAATCATACTGAGAGGATGAATGGAACCCTGAAACAATCTTCGAGATTGTTTTGCCTGCTGTTTGGTGCCAATTGGTAGACACCCCTAGACTCGAATCACTCACACCCCACACGTGGGTCGGGCACGCCGGGGGTGTCGAGGCGTACGGTGAGATCCTGGGGAGGTCGCCCGATGTCGTTTCAGATTGTTCAGCGCGAACAGACGCTCGTCGCCGGCCTGCCCGTGCGCAGTCCGCGCCGGGCCCTCGGCAAGGTTCGCGACCGGGCGCTCGAACGGGCGTGGTCGGCGGTGCTGAAGCAGGAACTCGGCGGGCCCCTGGCCTCCGCCTACACCGATCACGCGGTGGATATCGACTCCTACTACACCCAGACGGTCGGCTATCAATGTGAGTCGCTGGACCAGGTGACCGAAGGCCACCTCGTGGCCTGCCTGCCCGCCGGGACCTACGCGAAGTTCTCCTCGACCGGTACGTTTCCCGGCGTCTTCATCGACCTGTGGAACCAGATCCGTGCGGCCGAGGAGGCGGGTGAGATCGTCCGGTCGTTCACCGGCGACTTCGAGTTCTATCCCCACGCGTACCGCATCGACATGTACGTGGCGATCAGAACCACGGAAAAGGCTGGTGCGCAATGACTTTCGAACTCACCAAGCTGCACGACCATTGTGTGGGGGGACTCGTTCTGCCCGGACTCGAGCCGGGGGCGACCGGGCAGCGGTCCGAACTGCTGACCTTTACGGAGGATCGCATCCGCGCGCGCGGCATCGGCGAGGTGGTCGTGGTCTACATCTGCCACCCCGAGGTCGGATGGAACGCGGTGGTCGGCTATCGCTGCGACGGCCTGTCCGACCTGACGATCGGAGACTCGCTGGTGCGGGTCCCCACCGGATACTTCGCCCGCTTCGTTCCGGGCGGCGATCACTCCGATCCCGTCGAGGACGTGTGGCACCAGGTCGAGATTGCCGAAAAGGAGGGGCGGATCGAACGGGCGTATCGTGAGGAGGTGGCTGTCATCGGCCCGTCGGGAGTAACGGAACTTTACATTTCTTTGGCTTGAAGACCTTGTGAAACACCCGAATACTGCATACTCGACCCATACAGCCACATGTATGCCCCGTGCCGTCCCAGGTCGACGATCACGACGGCGGTGAGCGAGAGGGCCTGATGTGGTCCGCCGGGTGACTCCGATCGGGGTCACCCGCAAGGTCGGAGGCCGACAGTGGATCGAGCAGTGCGGGTCGCATCGGACTCGGTGCGCGAGCGCGTCTCGACCTACAGGGATCCTGCCTCCGGTTATTCGTTCGTCGCTGCCGCACCGAGTGCGGCGCCGGATCTGTGGAACGAATATCTCGCCCGGGCATTGGGGGCCTATCGCAGATTCGGCGTCGAGTGCGCACTCGAGTACGAGAATGTGCGAAGCGGGGAGAACACGGCGATGTTCTGCGCAGGGCTCGATCGAAGGGGGGTCGTCGTGGGTGGGGTACGAGCTCAGGGGCCTTTTCGCAGTGCGGACGAGTCCCATGCCGTGACCGAGTGGAGTGCTCCGGAGCACGTCGATCACCTCCGCAGCATGATCGAGAGCCGAATCCCGTTCGGTCTGATCGAGGCGAAGGCCGCATGGGTGTCCGAGGATGTGCCCCAGCGTCGAGAGCTCACCCTTGCGATAGCCCGGATGGGCGCGAAGTTCATGGACCTGCTCCAATCCCGGTACATGATGGCCACGGCCGCCGACAACCTTCTGGATCTGTGGAAGACCTGCGGGGGAGTGGTGGACGAGAGCATGCCGGCCACCCCGTACCCGGACGCCCGCTATCGGACCCGGCTCATGTGGTGGGACCGTCTGCGCGCCGATCCGCTCGGCGACGAACTCCGACGAGAAGTGGGTGGTTTTCCGTTCGACGGGGAGCCGGCGTGATGCCCGACGGCGAGGCCGGATGGATGGCTTCCGTGTTTGCGGAAGACCGGCCGGAGGATATGGAGGAATTCCGGCGCGTTCGTACCGAACCCGGCCTCGTGGTCGTCGACCGTCTCGCCGATCAGGTGAGAGGACTGCGCGAAGTGCTCCCGCCGCCGGGGAGCGAATTGCTCGACGAACCGGCACGGTGGGTCCACTACCCCTGGCGCCGGACCGTCGTCCGCGTGCTCGGCCCGCACTCGTTCCGGCGGCTACGGCTGGACCGTAACCGGAACAAGGTGACGTCGGCCGAACAGGACCGGCTGCGCGGATTGACGGTCGGGATCGTCGGATTGAGCGTCGGCTTCTCGGTCGCGCAGGCGCTGGTGCTCGACGGGGTGTGCGGCGAACTGCGGCTCGCCGACTTCGACCCGATCGAGCTGTCGAATCTCAACCGGGTGCCGGCCTCCCTCGTCGATCTGGGCACGAACAAGGCGGTCGTGGCCGCGCGACGACTCTCGGAGCTGGATCCGTACCTGTCCCTGTCGGTGTGGCCCGACGGGGTCGGACCGGAAACGATGAGCGAGTTCCTGGACGGACTCGACGTCGTCGTGGACGAGTGCGACTCCCTGGACGTCAAGGTCGTGTTGCGCGCGGAAGCGGCCCGGCGAGCCGTCCCGGTGGTGATGGAGACGAGTGACCGGGGGTTGATCGACGTCGAGCGCTTCGACCTGCGGCCGGGACCCCCGTTTCACGGATTGCTGGGAGAGATCGACCCGCAGCGGCTCGCCGCCCTGTCGGGTCGGGAGAAGATTCCGTACGCTCTGCGCCTGCTGGGACCGGAGCGGATCTCGACCCGGATGGCAGCCTCCCTCCTGGAGGTGGAGCGGACGCTGGTCACCTGGCCTCAACTGGGGAGCGAGGTGATGCTCGGCGGCGCGACGGTCGCCGCGGTCGTGCGCCGGCTGGGCCTCGGGCAGCCGCTGAACTCGGGGCGAGGCCGCGTGGACGTCGAGGCCTGCCTCGACGCCCTGACCCTACCTCCGGACCCGGGGAACCGGGCCGTCGCGGAAGCCCCCCTGCCCGCGGAATCGGGCGATCCGATCGACCGGGTACTGCATGCCGCGAACAGAGCCCCCTCGGGAGGTAACAGCCAACCCTGGTCCATCACGGCCGGCGGCGGGATGCTGGAGATCGACATCTCGGACGACTTCGTGCCGACCGCGATCGACATCCACTGTCGGGGCAGCTACGTGGCGCTCGGCGCAGCCCTGCAGAACGCGCGCATCGCCGCGGCGGCACACCGGATACTCGGTCCGGTTCGAGTGCTCGCGCGGGACGGCGGCGAGCCGCCGCGCGAGGTGATCGCGACGATGCGGTTCGCCGACGACACCGACCCGGTGCTGGCCGCTCAGTACGAGTCCATGCTCTCGCGCGGCACCAATCGGCAACCCGGTGACGGATCGCCACTGTCCGATGCCGAGACGGCTGCCCTGCACGCGGCGGCCGCGCGGGAGGGCGGCCGGATCCGGGTCGTCACGGACGCCGATCGCCTGGCCGAGACCGCGGAGCTGCTCGCGGAATCGGACAGGATCCGCTACCTGACTCCCGTCCTGCGCCGGGAGATGCTCGCGGAACTGCGGTGGCCGCACTCCGAGGACATCGACAGTGGCATCGACGTCGGAGCACTCGGGATGGACGACGCGGAGCGCACGATGCTCGACCTGACGGTGCGAAACGATGTGCTCGATCAACTCGGGGAGTGGGACCTCGGGCACGGCCTGGGGCGTCTGACCGGAACGCGGGTGCGAAGCAGCTCGGCACTCGTAGCGGTGTTCGCGGCGGGACCGCGGCCGGCCGACTACGTCCGAGCGGGAATGGCGGCCGAGAGCGTGTGGATATGCGCCCACGGCATGGGCCTGGCGGTCCAGCCGGCGTCACCGGTGTTCCTCTACGCCGAGGACGACACCGACCTCACCCGGCTCTCGGAGGTCCGGTTCGGCGCTCTCGGAAAACTGCAGTCGACGTTCGACGACGTGTTCGACAGACCGATCGGACGACGCTTCGCCCTCCTGCTCCGGGTGGCGCGGGCGCGGCCGGAACGGGTTCGCAGTGCGCGCCGCTCGGATAGGGTTCGAAGACATCCCTGATGCGGTCACGGTCGCGTCGGATGTGCTGCTCACAAGGGGTTTGGGATGGCGGAGAAGAGCTTCGAGAACATTGTCACCCGGGTCGCTTCCCGCCTCATGCCGGCGGACGCCGCGTCTCATCACTCGGTGATCGAAAGGGTGCTCCAGGACCTCGTCGAGCACTTCGAGGTCGACACCTGCTTTCTTCGCTACAACGACCACGACATCCACGCGACGGTGCTCGTCGCCGAGTGGCCGCCGCGGGAGTTCGTGCCGAGCCCGGATCCCCTGGGCGTGGTGCACTTCCGCGACGCCGACCCGATCTTCGCCATGACCGAGACCATGAAGGAACCGGCGGTCAGCCGTCCGGCGCAGTCGGGTGCCGAATACGCGAACCGGGTGCGCGCGGGTTCGGGAGTGCCTGAGGTCTCGGTCGCGGCGGTGCCGCTGATCTCCGGCAGCGTCACCACGGGCACCCTGGGCTTCATCAAGGCCGGTGATCGTGACTGGAGCGAGGACGAGATCAACACCTTGATGATGATCGCGGCGTTGCTGGCCCAGGTGCAGGCCCGGGTCCGCGCGGAACAGGACCTGCGCGACGCCGCCTATCACGACGACCTCACCGGCCTGGCGAGCCGGCGGGCCCTCCTCGAACACCTCGAGGAGCGGTTGAAGCGGGGGCAGCCGGGACCGGTCGCCGTCCTGTTCCTCGATCTGGACCGCCTCAAGCCGCTCAACGACTTCCTCGGTCACGCGGCCGTCGACGTGTTCCTGTGCCGCACCGCGCAGCGGCTGTCGCGGGTGTGCGATCCGAAGGACATGGTGGCGCGCCTCGGCGGTGACGAATTCGTCATCGTGCTCGACGGGGCGGTGTCGCTCGAGGTGGCCCGGGAACGCGCCGAGGCACTGCGGTGGGCGGTCGGGATGTCGGTGCAGCTGGGCAGCCAGGTCGTCGGTCGCGGCGGCAGCCTCGGTGTCGCCGTAGGCGAGCCCGGACGGATCACTCCGGTGGCGTTGCTCGGGCGCGTCGACGAGGCGATGCTGATGGCCAAGAGCAAGGGCGGCAACAGCGTCGTCGCGTACACCGACGACATGCGGGGTGCGAGCGAACGCCGCAACCTCATCGAGCTGAGCCTGCGGACGTCGATCGACGACGAGCACCTCACCCTCGAATATCAACCCGAGTTCGACCTGCGCGACGGCAGCATTCTCGGTGTCGAGGCCCTGGTGCGGTGGAATCACCCGGTGCTGGGCAAGCTGCAGCCGGCCGAGTTCATCGAGGTGGCCGAGTCGACGAACCTTGCGGGCGAACTAGGGCGCTGGGTGCTGCGGACGGCGTGCGGGCAGCTGGCCGAGTGGCGGCGCCGGATCCCGGGGTTGAACCTGCAGATGAGCGTGAACGTCTCGCCGGTGCAGCTGGTGAGCCTGGACTTCGTGGAGACGGTGGAGAGCACGCTGGAGGAGTTCGGCCTGGGCAGCTCGTGCCTGTGCCTGGAGATCACCGAGTACGTGGTCGTCAGCGATCTGGAGCGCTCCCGCAAGACGCTGCGCCGGCTCGAGCGTCTGGGCGTGTGCTGCGCGATCGACGACTTCGGCACCGGCTACAGCTCGCTCGCCCACCTGAAGTCTCTGCCGGTCCACACACTCAAGATCGACAAGGCGTTCGTGCTCAATCTGCAGCGCAGCGAGAGCGACCGCGTCATCGTCGAATCGATCATGGGGCTGGCCTCTGCGTTCGGGCTGGACGTCGTGGCCGAAGGGCTCGAGTCCGTGGCGGCGGCGATGAAGCTGCTGGAACTCGGGTGTCGACGCGCGCAAGGATTCCTCCTCAGCCGGCCCCAGCCGCCCGAGCAAATCGCCGAGATGCTGCGTCACGGCAGGATCGAACTCCCGTGGAGACTCCCGGCTTCGCTCCCCGAATGAACTGCCAGTCCGTTATTGCCGGGTAAACAATCTCCGAGTATGTTTTAGGGGTCCGAGAGTCGTGCGACTCCGAAATGGGGCGGGCCCTGATGCAAAACCGGGAAACGGCGAGAACCTTCGCTGAGGCGGGAAACGCCGCAGAAGGCTCGTCCGTGGAGCGAAGGGGCGGGGACCGAACAGGAGTGGTCCGGAGCCTGCCCGGGCTGTGTGCTCCGGAAGCCGTGCCGCGGCCGGCCTGGGAACGACGCTATGCGATTCTTGTCTTCTGCATCGACCTCTTGTGCGTGCTGATTGCGGACCTGGCCGTCACCTTCGGCTACCACCGGGGGGAGTTGCCCAGTGGTAAGACGCTCGCGCTCGTGATGGTCGTACCGTTCGCTGCCGTGCTCGCCCTGGCGGTGCAAAAGGCATGGGATGCCAGGGTTCTCGGGGCGGGGGTCGAGGAGTTCCGGCGTGTCGGCCGTGCCTACGTCCTTGCGGTCGCGGTCCTGGCGGGGGCCGGATACGCGTGGGGGACGGCAAGCGGCCAGTCCTGGATCTTCGGTGCCTTGCCCCTGGCCGGCGCTGCAACGCTGGGTGCCCGCCTGCTGTTGCGGCGATTCGTCCGCATGCGCCGCCGCCGGGGACGCCTCGTGCGGTCGGTGCTCGTCGCGGGTGACTCGATCGAGGTGCACGAGCTGCTGGCCCGGGCGGGGGAGCTGCGCGATGCGGGCTGGCAGGTGGACGGGATCTGCCTGCCCGCCAGGACGTCAGGAGTGGTGCTGCCCCTCGCCGTCGACGATGTGCCGGTGCTGGGGACCGAGGACGACATCGTCGGAATCACGCAGCTGCACGGGTTCCAGGCGGTGGCGCTGCTGCCGTCGAGCGGTTGGACGCACTCGAAGACCCGCAGACTCAGCTGGGATCTGGAGCACACGGGCGCCGATCTCCTCATGGCTCCGGTTCTCATGGACCTGGTGGGGCCGCGCCTGCACATGGCACCCCTCGCCGGGCTGCCGTTGCTCCAGCTCAGTGCCCCGCGCTACGCCGGCCCGGCGTGGTTGGTGAAGAACATCTTCGACCGTGTGGCCGCCCTGATGATCGTGGTGCTCCTGGCGCCGTTGCTGCTGGCCATTGCCCTCGCCGTCCGGCTCACGAGCCCGGGTCCCGTGCTCTTCCGGCAGACCCGGGTCGGCAGGGACGGGCGGACGTTCACGATGTTCAAATTCCGCAGCATGGTGGTCGATGCGGAGGATCGTCTCGCGGACCTGACCGACTGCAGCGACGGCAACGGGATCCTGTTCAAGATGCGGGAGGACCCCCGTGTCACGCGGGTCGGCCGCTTCATCCGCCGGTACTCGCTCGACGAGCTGCCGCAGCTGTTCAACGTGGTCACCGGCGACATGTCGCTGGTCGGCCCACGTCCCCCGCTGGAATGCGAGGTGGCCCGGTACGGAGAGGACGGCGCCCGCCGGCGGCTGTTCGTCAAGCCGGGACTGACCGGGTTGTGGCAGGTCAGCGGACGAAGCAATCTGAGCTGGGAGGAGTCGGTGCGCGCCGATCTGCGTTACGTCGAGAACTGGACCTTCGCCCTCGATCTGTCGATTCTGCGCAGGACCCTCCGGGCCGTCCTGCACCGCGACGGCGCCTACTGAGCCCCGCTCGGCCTCACCGATCTCGTTCCGGGACGGTTCACGCCTCGAAGAGCGCCTGCCCCCAATACTCGCCCGGTGCCGGCCCGGGCGGGCACGCGAACACCGCCGACCCGACGTGCTGGATGTACTCGTTGAGCGCGTCGCGCCGTGCCAGTTCGCGCTGCATCGGCACGAACTGCTCGAGAGGGTTGCGGCAGAACGCGATGAAGAACAGGCCCGCGTCCAGGTGGCCGAAGCCGTCGGAGCCGTCGGTGAAGTTGTAGCCCCGGCGCAGGATCTTCAGCCCGCCGAGGTGCTGGGCCGACGCGAGGCGCACGTGTGCGTCGACGGGGACGAACGGCCCGTCCGGCCCCCTGGACTCGAGGTCGAGTTCGTCGAACTCGCCGGTCTTCCCGAGCGGAGCGCCGTCGCGTTTGGTGCGGCCGATCACCTGCTCCTGCTCCTGCAGCACCGCTCGGTCCCACTGCTCGATGAGCATGCGGATCCGCCTCGCCACCAGGTAGGTGCCGCCGGCGAGCCAGGCCTGGTCGTCGCCGGGGCCGACCCACACCGACTCGGTGAGCGCGCCGGGGTCCTCGGCCTTGAGGTTGTTGGTTCCGTCCTTGAATCCGAACAGGTTCCGCGGCGTCTGCTGCGACGTCGAGGTGGACGAGGTGCGGCCGAAGCCGAGCTGCGACCAGCGCACCGACGCGGTGCCGAACGCGACCCGTGCCAGGTTGCGGATGGCGTGCACCGCCACCTGGGGATCGTTGGCGCACGCCTGGATGGCGATGTCGCCGCCGCTGCGGGCCGGATCGAGGTTGTCGGCGGGAAAGTGCGGAAGTTCCTCGAGTGCAGACGGTCTGCGGTCGGCGAGACCGAACCGGCCGTCGAACAGCGACGGGCCGAACCCGATGGTCAGGGTCAGCTGGGAGGCGTCGAGGTCCAGGGCCTCGCCGGTGTCGGTGGGCGGACGGTAGGGGCCCTCGCCGGTGGCGCCGTCCTCGGTGGCCTCGAGCCCGGCGGTCATCCGCTCGGCCATCTCGGTCCACGTCTTCAGCAGCGCGACGAGTTCGTCCCGGTCGTCGGTGGTGACGTCGAACGCCACGAAGTGCATGCGGTCCTGGGCGGGGGTGACGATCCCGGCCTGGTGTTCGCCCCGGAACGGGACGGCGCCGGCGTGGCCGGTGTCCGCGCCGGGTGCGGTGACCCGGCCGACCACCGCGCCCGCTCCGGCGAGCGCGGCGCCGGCACCGACCGCACCGAACAGGCGGCGACGGGAGATGCCCCCGCGGGAGGCGGGGGCCGCGGCGGTGTCCGGGGTCCCGCTCATGCGCCCGCAGCCCCCGCGACGACACCCTGCACCTTGCTCACCTCGGCCGAGAGTGCGTCGATCAGGCGCGAGAGTTCCTGCCGCTGCGGCTCGGTCACGGTGTCGTAGGAGACGAAGCCGTCGCCCTGCCGGTACCGGGCGAGCGCGGCGTCGAGGTCGGCGAACCGGGCGTCGATGGCTTGCGCCAGCTCGGGATCGTTCGCGTCGAGGATCGGGCGCAGCGCGGCGACCGCGGCCTGCGAGCCGTCCACGTTGCCCTGGAAGTCCCACAGGTCGGTGTGGGAGAAGATGTCCTCCTCACCCGTGATCTTCGAGGTGGCGATCTCGTCGAGCAGGCCCTGCGCGTTGCCGGCGATCTTGGTCGGGTCGACCGTGTAGTCGGCGGCGTTCACCAGGTCGGCCAGCTCCTGGACGTCGACCGCGAGCTGATCGGCGATCGCGCCCGTGTCGGGCTGGGCGCCCTGCACCCACAGGTCCTTCTCGAGCCGGTGGAATCCGGTCCAGGCCTGGCCGGGCTCGAGATCCGCCTCGCGCAGGTCGATCCGCGGGTCGAGGTCGCCGAAGCTCTCCGCCTCCGGCTCGATGCGTTCGAAGTAGGTGCGGCTGACGGGGAACAGCCGCTTGGCTTCGTCGACGTCGCCGGCCTTCACGGCGGCGACGAACTCGCCCGTGGCGGTGACGAGGGCTTCGGTCTGGCTGCGGATGTACCGGCGGTAGCCGTCGCCCGCCTCGGCGAGCTTGCCGTCGGCGTCGGTGGCGGCCTGGGAATCGCCCGTGACCACGAACTCCTGACGGATCCCGTCGCCGACCATGCCGGGGCGGCAGGACAGCTCGTAGGTGCCGGCCTCGGGCAGGTTCACGATCAGCTGCCGGGTGAGTCCGGGGCCGATGTTCTCGATCTCGCCCATCACCCGGTCGCCGTCCGCGAACACGTAGAACTCGGTGACCTTGGTGCCGTTGTTGGTGATGCTGAACGTCGAGTGCCCGGTCGCGCCGTCCGCCGCCGCCACGTCGCAGGCGGTGTCGGTGGCGGTGACCGCGATCGTGTCGTCGCCGGCGGTCGACTTCTCGGTGCAGCCCGCCAGGGCGAGGGGCAGGGCCGCTGCCGCCGCGAGGGCGTACGTGGATCGACGCATGGATCGGTGCCTTTCGAACAGGGAGGGGCGGGGTCAGACGGCGACGGCCGGTTCGGGTGTGCGGGCCGGCGCGACGGGACGCAGGAACAGGTACAGGACGACGACGAGATAGCTCACCCACGCGACGGCCTGGAGGACGGTGGGGTCCGGACGGAGGTTGAAGATCCCGGCCAGCACGGTGCCGTACCAGCTGCCGGCGTCGTAGTGGGCCGAGACGTCGAAGGCGAGGTTCGAGCCCCCGGGCAGGACGCCGCCGGTCTGGAGGGCGCGCAGGCCGTAGGCGAGAATCCCGGCCGCGACCACGATCAGGAAGGCGCCGGTGTACCTGAAGAAGCGGGCCATGTCGATCCGGATCGCCCCGAGGTACATCAGTACCGTGAGCCCGGCGGCCACGCCGATGCCGAGGAGCAGGCCGAGGAGCGGCCAGGCGCTGCCGGCGGTGTTCTCCGCGTACCCGACCATGAGCAGTGCGGTCTCGAGGCCCTCACGGCCGACCGCGAAGAACGACAGGGTGAGCACCGCCGCCGGTCCCGCGAGCAGTGCCTTCTCCATTCCGGAGCGCAGGTCCCCGGAGATCGACCGCGACGCCTTGCGCATCCACAGCACCATGGCGGTCACGATCACGACCGCAGCGAGCGACGCCAGACCCGCGGCCACCTCGGCGGCGAGGCCGGTGAGGGTGGTGGTGCCGAAGTGGATGATCCCGAATGTCGCGGCGACCATGGCGACGGCGGTGCCGACGCCGAGCCATACCCACCTCAGGGCGTCGCGGCGCTGGGCCTTGACGAGGAAGGCGACCAGGATCATCACGACGATGCCCGCTTCGAGGCCCTCACGGAGCCCGATGAGGCCGGAGCCGAACAGCTGGGTGGCGATCGACGGGGCCCCGGAGCTCGCGGCGAGTGCGGACATGGGCATGACTCCAACGGTTAGGTGAGGCGAACCTCTCTTAGGTGATGCAAGCCGAAAACATACACCCGGTCGGGACCCCGTCAACAGGGACCTTGGTCTCTTTACCTGCGCTTTGCCAGGGGTATGGATGATGGGAACCATGCCCCCTGCCGCCTCGCGCCGACGCTCACCCTGGCCGCGCGCCGTGTTCGGCGCCGTCGCCGCGGTGATCCTCGTGGTCGTCGGCATTGCCGTCTGGAGCCCGCGTGAGCCGCGCATCCCGATCCCCGACGGCGTCCCGCCCGCCCCCGGAACCGCGGTCCCGGCGATCGACGTCGACGCCCCCGGCCGCACCGCCGACCAGTTGCGGGACTGGGCGGCACCGCAGGCCGAGGCGCTCGGCATCCCCCGCACAGCGCTCGAGGCCTACGGTCACGCCGCAGCCGTGCTCGCCGCCTCGCGCCCCGACTGCGGGCTCGCATGGACGACGCTCGCCGGCATCGGGAGCGTGGAGAGCCGGCACGGCCGGTACAACGGCGCGAGCATCGCCCCCGACGGACGCGTCGACCCGCCCATCCGCGGCGTGCCCCTCGACGGTGGTCCCGGGCTGGCCGAGATCCGGGACACCGACGGCGGCCGGCTCGACGGCGACCCCGTTCTCGACCGGGCGGTGGGGCCCATGCAGTTCATCCCCGAGACCTGGTTCCGCTGGGGCGTGGACGCGAACGGCGACGGCGTCGCCGACCCCGACAACATCGACGACGCGGCCCTGACCGCCGGCCGCTACCTGTGCGACCGGGGCGGCGACCTCACCACCGCCGAAGGCTGGACGCGGGCGCTCACGGCCTACAACCTCTCGGGCGAATACCTCGCGCTGGTGCGCGACCGCGCCGCCGCGTATGGGGTGGGCCGTCGGCCCTGACGCGGCTGCCCGATCCGTCCGCCTCCCAGCCGGGCGAGCGGCCGGTGGCCGCCACCGCGGGGCGCGCCGTGCTTCGGGCGCAGGTCGGGGCGGTTAGGCTGTTCCCAGCGTGCAGACCCCGCAGCGTGAAGTCCATCGAAGGAGAATCAGCCAGTGGCCATCATTGAGCAGGTAGGAGCCCGCGAGATCCTCGATTCGCGTGGTAACCCCACGGTCGAGGTCGAGGTGCTGCTCGACGACGGAAGTTTCGCCCGCGCTGCGGTGCCCTCCGGTGCGTCCACCGGTGAGCATGAGGCCGTCGAGCTGCGCGACGGTGGCGAGCGCTACCTGGGCAAGGGCGTCGAGCAGGCCGTCGAGGGCGTCCTCGGCGAGATCGCCCCGGCCATCATCGGCCTCGACGCGACCGAACAGCGCACCGTCGACCAGGCCCTCCTCGACACCGACGGCACCCCCGACAAGGGCCGGCTCGGCGCCAACGCCCTGCTCGGCGCGTCCCTCGCCGTCGCCAAGGCCGCGGCCGAGTCCTCGGGACTCGAGCTGTTCCGCTACCTCGGCGGCCCGAACGCCCACATCCTGCCCGTGCCGATGATGAACATCCTCAACGGCGGCGCCCACGCCGACACCGGCGTCGACGTGCAGGAGTTCATGGTCGCCCCGATCGGCGCCCCCACCTTCAAGGAGTCCCTGCGCTGGGGCGCCGAGGTGTACCACGCCCTCAAGTCCGTGCTCAAGAGCCGCGGCCTGGCCACCGGCCTCGGTGACGAGGGCGGCTTCGCGCCCGACGTCGCCGGCACCAAGGAGGCCCTCGACCTCATCAGCGAGGCCGTCGCCAAGACCGGTCTGAAGCTCGGCACCGACGTCGCGCTCGCGCTCGACGTCGCCGCCACCGAGTTCTACACCGAGGGCACCGGCTACAAGTTCGAGGGCAAGGACCGCACCGCGGACGAGCTGGCCGACTTCTACAACGAGCTGCTCTCGGCGTACCCGCTCGTGTCCATCGAGGACCCGCTGAGCGAGGACGACTGGGACGGCTGGGTCGCGCTGACCGACAAGATCGGCAACAAGGTGCAGCTCGTCGGCGACGACCTGTTCGTCACCAACCCCGAGCGCCTCGAGGAAGGCATCGTCAAGGGCGCCGCCAACGCGCTGCTGGTGAAGGTCAACCAGATCGGCACCCTCACCGAGACCCTCGACGCCGTCGACCTCGCGCACCGCAACGGCTACAAGTCGATGATGAGCCACCGCTCCGGCGAGACCGAGGACACCACCATCGCCGACCTCGCCGTCGCCGTGGGCAGCGGCCAGATCAAGACCGGTGCCCCGGCCCGCTCCGAGCGCGTCGCCAAGTACAACCAGCTGCTGCGCATCGAGGAGTCGCTCGGCGACGCCGCCCGGTACGCCGGCGAACTGGCGTTCCCGCGTTTCAACATCGAGGGCTGAGCGCACCCGCATGAGCCAGCGCGGTAGGTCCCGGCCCGGTGCCCGGCGCACCCGCACCGAGGGTGCGCCGGGCGTCCGGCGGCCCGGGCGGGCCCGCCCGGCCGGACCTACCGCCTCGACGGAACCGCCCGCCGACGCCCCCGGTGCCCGCACCGGTGGCGCATCGGGGCGGGCCCGGCCCACCCGCGTCGGAACGCCGCGCGAATCCCGGCCCGCCCGTGCCGAGCGCTCCTTCTTCGGCCTGTCCACCGGCCGCGCCGTCGTCCTCGCCCTCGTGGTGTGCGGGCTCGCCCTGACCCTCGCGGTTCCGTTGCGCACGTACGTCAGCCAGCGCTCCGAGGCCGAGCGGGTCGCCGCGGAACGGGCGCAGCTCGAACAGGAGATCGCGGCGCTCCGCGAACAGAAGGCACAGATCGAGGACCCGGCGTGGATCCGCGCCCAGGCCCGCGAACGGCTGCGGTTCGTCATGCCCAACGAAACTCCCTACCAGGTGCAGCTGCCCGGCGACTACCAGGAACCGGTCACCGAGCAGACCGAGGAACTGCCCTCCACCGGCGCCTGGTACAGCGACCTGTGGCAGTCGGTGTCCGTTCCCGCGCCAGAACCCGAACCCGCCCCGGTGCCGCGGCAGATGCCGGTGGCGCCCCCAGAACCAGGAGAACCGACCGGGTGACCGATCCCGTCGCACAGGAAGACCTCGACGCCGTCGCCGCCCAGCTCGGGCGGGCCCCGCGTGGCGTCCTCGCCATCGCCTACCGCTGCCCGGACGGAGCCCCCGGCGTCGTGAAGACCGCGCCCAAACTCCCCGACGGCACGCCGTTCCCGACGCTGTACTACCTCACCGATCCGCGGCTCACCGCCGAGGCCAGCCGGCAGGAGTCCGGCGGGGTCATGAAGGAGATGACCGAGCGGCTCGCCGCCGACCCCGACCGTGCGGCCGCGTACCGGCGGGCCCACGAGTCCTACCTCGCCGAACGCGACGCCATCGAATCGCTCGGCACCGACTTCAGCGGCGGCGGCATGCCCGACCGCGTCAAGTGCCTGCACGTGCTCATCGCGCACTCCCTCGCCAAGGGGCCGGGCGTGAACCCCTTCGGCGACGAGGCCGTCGCCCTCGCCGCCGACGCCGGCCTGCGCGGCACCGCCGTCCCCGCCGACTGGCCCACCTACGCCGAGCTGCGCGGGGAGACCGAGTGACGGCCGTCGGCGCCGGCCGCGTCGCGGCGATCGACTGCGGCACCAACTCCATCCGCCTGCTCATCGCAGACCTCGGCGACGACGGCCGGCTCACCGACGTCACGCGGCTGATGCGCATCGTCCGGCTCGGGCAGGGCGTCGACGCCACCGGCCGGCTCGCCCCCGAGGCGATCGAACGCACCCGCGTCGCCCTCGTCGAATACGCCGGCCTCATCCGGGAGACCGGCGCGCAGGCGGTGCGGATGGTCGCGACCTCCGCCACCCGCGACGCCGCCAACCGGGACGACTTCTTCGCGATGACCCGCGAGGTCCTCGGTGCGGTGATCCCCGGTGCCGAGGCCGAGGTCATCACCGGCGACGAGGAGGCGCGGCTGTCCTTCACCGGCGCCGTCGGCGAACTCGACCCCACCCGGGGGCCGTTCGTCGTCGTGGACCTCGGCGGCGGCTCCACCGAGGTGGTGCTCGGCGACGCCGACGGTGTACATGCCGCCTACTCCACCGACATCGGCTGCGTGCGGCTCACCGAGCGGTGCCTGCACGACGACCCACCCACGGCCGAACAGATCGCGGCGGCCCGAGAGTTCGCGGGGGAGAAGATCGCCGAGGCGCTCGCACACGTGCCGGTCGAGCAGGCCCGCACCTGGGTCGGCGTCGCCGGCACCATGACCACGATTGCGGCCCTCGCGAACGACCTCGCGGAGTACGACCCCGAGCGCGTGCACCTGTCCACCGTCGGTTTCGACCGGCTGCGCGAGGTGTGCGACGGCCTGCTCGCCGCCACGCACGACGAGCGCGCGGCGCTCGGCCCGATGCACCCCGGACGGGTCGACGTCATCGGCGGCGGGGCCATCGTCACGACCGTGCTGGCCGACGAACTCGGTCGTCGCGCGGGCATCGGCGAGCTCGTCGTCAGCGAGCACGACATCCTCGACGGGATCGCGCTGTCGATCGCGTAGGTCGCCGTGGTGTCCTTCCGGACCTGCCCGGGTCCGGAAGGACACCACGCACTACCCTCTTCTTGCGCCCCCATAGCCCAATTGGCAGAGGCAGCGGACTTAAAATCCGCCAAGTGTCGGTTCGAGTCCGACTGGGGGCACTCGATCTGTACTATTCGGCGACCAATTCGCGGCCGTAGTAAATGACCCGCACCACCGGGTGCGTCGTCGGGTGAACAGCAAGAGGTGCCCAGCATCGACGGCGGTGATCCCTTCAGATCTCCGCTTCTTCGATCTCCCCGGGGCGCCAGGACTTGTCGAAGAACGGTTGCAGCGGGCTGTAGGAGACGCAGGCACACACACCATCCCCTGCCCGGCGTCGTCTGGATCCAGTTGCCATCGGGTACGCCGTCGGGGAGTTCGGGCGCGAAGTGCACCGTCGTCGACCCGTCGGGATCGGCGGTCGCAGCCAGGCGAGGGTAGCCCTGGCTGCCGACTTTCGAGAATCGTTGCGGTGTGTCGAGCATGGACCGGGTCTGGTTGTCCCACGCGGTCAGGGACCAGAACCTGGCGGCCGGGATTCCAGGGGGAAGCGACACCGTGTAATGCCTGCCGCCGTCGAGGGTTCGGCCTCCTTTGTCCGCGGCCGCGACGAGGTACTGCGAACCGAGGTTCGTGATCCGCATGCACATCGCCGGGCTGATTCCCCAGGCGAGGTAGAAGAACTGGGTGCGAAGATGAAGCTTCCGTGCGCCGTCGGACGGGTACGGCCCGATTCCCGTGTCGGAAACCTCCGCGGGCGGGGTCATGAAGTCGTAACCGCCCGCGAGCAGGCCGTTGACCCATTGCGACGCCTCCCCGTAGTAGTGGACCCCGTCTTCTGTGCGCGGGCGGAAGGTGAGGGTGCGTGCGATCGCATTGCCCACGGCGGCTGCCTCGGTCAGGATCTCCCGCATCCGCGCGTCCGGCTCGAAGGCCTTGCCCTTGACGATCCCGATCGCGGCGAGTTCGCCGGCAATCTCGGCATCGAGTGCCTCGGCGGGCTGGTCGCTCACCAGGTCACTCGCGAACTGGTAGAACGAACTGTCGTTGGGATTGACGGTGTTCATGGGGAGACCGGTTCCCTCGACGAACCGTGGAGCAGGTGGCTTCTCGATCCGGGGAGCCCAGGTCTCTGCAGTCCAGGGGAGCGCGGAGCCGGACCGCCGGTCACGATGGTTCCGATGCTCGTGCCGTACCCTCCCGGCGTGTAAGGGTAGATTCGCATCGTCTCCTTGATCCGCTCGACCCCCGGCTTCGGGTCGTCGTTCTCGAGGAACGCCCGTCCCCACACGAAGACCCGGGTCGTCCTGCAGCGGCTGACGAAGAACCCACCCTCCGGAAGCGGACCCTCGTAGCCCGGCGGCAGCAACAGGTACCGCCCGCCGGCGCCGCGGTCCGGGCCGCCCATGCCGGAGTCGGTCACCCACCGTGCCCACATGTCGTTCATGAATGTGAGTGTGAGCGGCGGACTCTCGACCACCAGTGGACCGCCGGTCAGGTCCGCGAACGTGGAGAAGTAGAGAGAGAGTCGGAACTTCCCCCGAGCAGGATCGTCCTGGAGTCCAGCATCCCCGACCACACGACGACGTCGTTGTCCCGGATACCCGCCTCGAGATACCCCTTGCGCATCGCCCAGGTGTTGACTCCGGGAAGTGCATTCAGGAACGCATTGACGGCATGCAGGTAGTCGAGATGGTCGTAGATCCGTTTCGTGGTCTCCTCGGTCGGCCTGCCGAGCGGGAACTCCAGTTTGCCGAAGGCTGTCTCAACTTCCACGGGTGTCGAGATCGAATTCAGAACCTGCTCCGAAGGCCGCGCGGTTTCGTCCATGATGTCGGTCCTCGCTCGGAATCAGTGGACTCGCAGGATGAGCCCCGGATGCGCTGCCCAGTCGTCGGCCGCCGATCGAGTAGCTCCCTTCACCTGCAAGGGATGAGGAGCGCGGGCCCCGCCTTCTCCCAGCCCCTTCCTCGGTCGGGAAGCGTCCGCGGGTGCGTGCGTGCCCACGCGGCCGCCTCGTCCTGGGTCGCGAACGGCTGCTCGTCGACGACGGCGCCGTCCTTGTGCCCGATCCGGAAGTGCTTCCAGTGGGCATCGTCCCAGACAAAGGCCCTGGTCGCGGCGCATTCGTCCAATTCCGCAGCGCCGAGGCTCGTGCTGACGTGGGCGAAGCGTCCGGAGGGCCGAATCCACCGCCCGAGCAGCCCGGTCCGCTGCGGTCAGGTCCGCTCGGAGTTCTCCCGCTTCTCCCAGCCGGCGTCGACCTGCTCCTCCAGGGTCCATCCCGGGGTTCCCGACCGCGGATGCGTGTGCGCCCACGCCAGGGCCTCGTCCTCGGTCTCGAACGGCTGCTGGTCGACGACGGACCCGTCTTCGTTGACTATCCGAAAGTGCTTCATATCCAAAATCGTTGCAGGCCCTCGCCCCGATCGGGCCGCATTCGGCCGAACCCGGTCGCGCGAACATCGCGTGAAAGCGCTCCCTTCGCGCAGGCCCCGGCGGGAGAATGAGGAGACACAGCCGGGTTCCCGAGGAGGCGGAGCCATGGACTACGCCGAATACCGCCGGTTCGACGCCGTGGGACTTGCCGGGCTCGTCGCGAGCGGGCAGGTCGACGCGGGGGAGCTGCTCGCGGCGGCGCTGAGCCGACTCGACACTGTGGAGCCGACTCTGAACACGGTGGTGTACCGGCTCGACGAGCGTGCCCGTGCCCGGACCCGCGAACCGCTCACCGGTCCGTTCGCCGGGGTGCCGTTCCTGGTCAAGGACCTGTTGCAGGACGTCGCCGGGACGCCCACCGGAAGTGGCAGCCGCGCCCTTGCGTCACTGCCCGCCGAGCGCAACGCGCTGGTCGTGGACCGGTGGCTCGGGGCGGGACTGGTGATCTTCGGGAAGACCAACACACCCGAGTTCGGAGCGAAGGGCATCACCGAGCCGGAGGTCAACGGTCCCACCCGTAATCCGTGGAATCCCGCGCACACCCCGGGCGGATCCTCCGGGGGTTCGGCCGCCGCGGTGGCAGCGGGGGTGGTGCCGGCGGCGGGTGCGAACGACGGCGGCGGTTCGATCCGTATCCCGGCGGCGTGCTGCGGGCTGGTCGGCCTGAAACCGGGACGTGGCGTGGTTCCGAGTGGTCCCGCGTTCGGTGAACTCCTGCACGGAGCCGTCACCCACGGGGTGGTGACTCGCACGGTCCGGGACACGGCGGCGATGCTGGACGTGCTCGCCGGTCCGGACCCGGCGGGGCCGTATCTGGTTGCCATGCCCGAGTATTCGTACTCCTCTGCGGCGTCGGTAGAACCCCGCAGGCTCCGCATCGGATTCGCGACGGAATCGCCGCTCGGTACGCCGGTGGATCCGGAGGCCGTCGCGGCCGTCGCCGATGCGGCGAGCCTGCTCGGCGAACTCGGGCACCACGTGGAACCGGCGGCCACCGGAGTCGACGAACGTCGCCTCGCAGTGGATTTCCTGACGATGTGGTTCGCGGGGGTGGCCGTCGAGATCCGGCGGGCCCGTCGGCTCACCGGGTGTGGTCCCGAGGGATTCGAGATGGACACCCGCCTTCTCGCCGCCCTCGGGGACTCGGTGCGGCCGTCCGAGTACCTCGCCTCGCTCGAGCGGTGGAACGGATACGCCCGCCGGTTGGCGGCCTTCCATGAGACGTACGACTTGTTGCTGACTCCAACGCTCGCGTTCCCGCCGGCGCGGATCGGTGAGTTGACCACCCCCCGCGTCGTCCGCGCCGCCGGTCGCATCCTCCTCGCGGCACATCTGGGAGGGGTCGTCCGCCGGGTGGGCGTCATGGACCGCATCGTGGACGAGAACCTCGGTCGGACGCCCTACACCCAGTTGGCGAATCTGACCGGAAGGCCGGCGATTTCGTTGCCGCTGCACTGGACGACGACGGGCTTGCCGCTCGGGGTGCAGTTCGTGGCGCCCCTGGGCGAGGAGGGTTTGCTGCTGTCCCTGGCGGCCGAACTCGAACGGGCGCGACCGTGGTTCGACCGGCAACCGCCGTTGTCGGCGGCGGCTGCCTGACGGAGTGTCTGCCACGCGTCAGGGCAGCGGCGCGCCCGCCGTCAGCAACAGCACGGCCCCCACCGCGACGACGACCGCGATCATCACGACGATCGCGGCCGTGCCACGAGGCTCTTCGGGGTCTCCGAAGAACGGCTCTTCCTTGTTCCACTTCCACGGCCGGCGCACCCCTACATGAAACCGGGTGACCGGTATGTCCGCAATGTGACGCCCCGTGCACCGGCTCGGTCATGGCGACAAGCGTCGCCGCTCGGGTCGAGATCAGTTCTTCGTCGCCTCGACCACCCGCTCCGCCACCTCACGCGACGACGCCGGGTTCTGCCCGGTGTAGAGGCGGCGGTCGACCACGACGTGCGGTTGCCACGCCGGTCCCGCGGAGAACCGGGCGCCGCTCTCGCGGAGGCGATCCTCGAGCAGCCACGGCGCCTTCTCGGCCAGCCCGGCCTGCGTCTCCTCCTCGTTCGTGAAGCCGGTCATCCGGTACCCGTCGAAGAGCCAGCCGCCGTCGGCGCGTCGGGCCGGCAGCAGTGCGGCGGGGGCGTGGCATACGACGGAGACGAGCTTGTCGGCGTCCAGGAAGTTCCCGAGCAGCCGGCCGAACGGTTCGGACACGGCAAGGTCCTCCATCGGGCCGTGCCCACCCGGGACGAACACGAGGTCGTAGTCCTCGGCGCGCACGTCCTCGAGCACGGTGGGGGAGTCGAGGACCGGCTTCAGGTCGGTGAGGGCCTGCCGCAGTTCGTCGCTGCGCTCCTCGCCTCCGGCGGCGTCGGGCGCGAGACTGGCTTCGTCCACGACCGGGGTGCGGCCACCCGGTGTGGCGAACGTGATGTCGAATCCGGCGTCGGTGAACACCCGGTACGGCTCGATCAGCTCCTCGGCCCAGAACCCCGTGGGGTGTTGCGTCCCGTCGGCCAGCGTCCAGTGATCGGCTCCGGTGACGACGAACAGCACCTTGGTCATGATTGAAGTCCTTCCGGTCGGGAAAGGATCGTGGGCGACCCTCGGACTGCGTTCCCGTTCCCGGCCGATTCCAATCGTCGACCGAACGGCGTCCGGAATGACGAACGCCCCGGCGCGGGGCCGGGGCGTTCGCGTGGCCGGGTCTTCCCCACCGGCCGCCGTCCACTGTACGCCCTCCGGACGGCGGCCCTGTCGCACGGGCCTCCAGGGCAGAGACCGCCGGGATCGTCTGGCGGGCTTGTCATCCCGCAATCCGGTCCGGCAGTGAGGCGGGTCAGGCCCGGGCGGAGAAGATGCCGTGGTAGTCGTACGGACCGCTCGGCGGCTGCGAGGTCGCGACGGGCTCGGTGTTCCCCTCGTCGCCGGGAGTGGTGGGTTCGACGAAGAGCGGCGTCTGGAACTCGGTTTCGTTGTGCATGATGTCCTTTCGGGTCGGCGAGCCGGGTCGGGGCGGCGGAGCCGCAGCTGTGGTACCCCGACGCTGCCGCCGCTACACCCGTACCCGGTATGCGGGTACGACGGTCACGGGACAGGGCTCGGTTGGTGGTGCTCGACCGAAATCACGCTGTACTCGCCCGATCGGAAGCGATCGACCGAGACGTGTCGTCGATGCCGTCACCCTACACGGCGGGAGGTGGCCGATGCGTTACGCGCATGGAACCTGTGCGTGACGTGTCGCGGGGTCCGGCGCGACGAGGTGGGGCAAAGTCTTGTTCGTCCTGTTCGGTGGCGTCTACGGTGAGTGCGGACCGCGTGTACGACACTGCGAATCGGAGGCCGATATGAAGGCCGGCAAGATCGTCATGTTCGTTGTAGGCGTCCTGCTGTCGATGCTCGGCCTGGCGTTGCTCGTCGCCGCCGGAGTGCTCGGCTGGGGATACTTCGCCCAGCGCGACGACGGCTGGTTCACCGCTCCCACCGAGCGTTACCGCACCGACTCGAGTGCGCTCGTCTCCGAGCGCATCGACCTGGTCTTCGACGACGCGCCGACAGGTTTCGGCGCCGAGGACCTCGGCCGGCTCAGATTGCGTGCGGCGTCGGAGGATCCCGGCCGGCCGGTGTTCGTCGGCATCGGCCCGCAGGCGGAGGTCGACGCCTTCCTGTCCGGCGTCGCGCACGCCGAACTCACCGACGTCCGCTTCGAGCCGTTCCGCGCCGAGTACCGCGAGATCCCAGGCGACGACCCCGCCCGGGTGCCCGGTGACGAGGACTTCTGGGCCGCGTCGGCCTCCGGCCCGGGAACCCAGGAGCTGCGCTGGGAATTCCAGGAAGGGGTGTGGTCGATCGTCGTGATGAACGCCGACGCCACCCCGGGCGTGGCGGTGGACCTGCAGGCGGGCGCCCAGTTCCCGTTCCTGGGACCGCTTGCGCTGTGGCTGCTGATCAGCGGGCTCGTGCTACTGGTGATCGGGGTGCCGCTGCTCGTCCTCGGAGCGGTGGGACTCGGCCGGCACGGCCCGCCCTCGGCGCACGCTCCGCCTCCCGCAGTCGTCGCCCCGGGCGCCTATCCGGTGATGCTGCGCGGCGATCCGGACGCGCCGTCGCGCGGGCTGTGGCTCGTGAAGTGGCTCTTGGCGATCCCGCACTACATCGTGCTCTTCTTCCTCGCGATCGCGCATTTCGTCACGACGATCGTCGCGGGCTTCGCGATCCTGTTCACCGGCCGCTACCCACGGCCGCTGTTCGACTTCAACGTCGGCGTGATGCGGTGGTGGTGGCGCGTCGGGTTCTACACGTACGCGGCCCTGGGCACCGACCGGTATCCGCCCTTCACGCTGCACCGCACGGACTATCCCGCCGATTTCGACGTCCCCTACCCGGAACGCCTCTCCCGGGGACTGGTGCTGGTCAAGTGGTGGCTGCTCGCCGTCCCGCACTATCTGATCCTCGCCGTGCTCGTCGGGGGTGGGGCCACAGCGGCGTCGGGGAACGGCGACGACTGGGACGACGCGGTGTGGACCTACTCGTGGTCGCTGCTCGGCATTCTCGTGCTCGTCGCGGCGATCGCCCTGCTGTTCACCGCCCGTTACCCGGGCGGGTTGTTCGATCTCGTCGTGGGCATCAACCGCTGGCGGTTCCGCGTGTGGGCCTACGCGGCCCTGCTGCGCGACGAGTACCCGCCGTTCCGGCTCGACCAGGGTCCCCGGGAGTTGCACGAGTACGCGGCACCGGAGGGGCCGCGCGACGACCTCTCGCCCGAACACGGCCCTACCCGAACGCAGGTCCCGCTCTCGAAGGAGCAGTACGGCGACCCGGCCTCCGGGGAGCAGACCCGCCCGGGGGAGGGGCGCTGACGGTCCCGGACATGAGACGTGGCCTCGTCGACAGGGTCGACGAGGCCACGCGCGTGCGTGCGTGCCGCGGCACTATTTCTTGAACGAGTCCTTGACCTTGCCGGCGGCGTCGGAAATCTTGTCGCCGGCCTGCTTGAGGCTGCTCGACGCCTGGTCGCCCCGGCCCTCCGCCTCGAGGTCGCGGTCACCGGTCGCGCGGCCCGCTCCCTCCTTGGCCTGACCGGACACGTCCTCCGCCTTGTGCTTGGCCTTGTCGATGAAATCAGCCATGTTTCCTCCTTCGTCCGTGGTCGCTTCCGCTGCCGGATACCCCACAGCGCGACAGCTCAATCCCCCGCGCCGCGGGGACGGCTCAATCCCCCGCGCCGCGGGTTTGGCCGCCGCGTCACCGGGGAAAGCCCCGGGCATGGCTACTTACCGAGTGATCGACCCCAAGGGCGAAGTGGTGGCGACCAAGGACATCGAGAGCGCGGACGACGCGCACGCCTGGTTCGTGGACTCCAAGGCCGACAACAGCGAGCTGGGCTGGCGCATGGAGGTCAGGGTCGAGGGCGACCACGACTGGCGGTTCTTCGACGACACCGAAGGAACCTCGTAGCACGGCCGGACGCGGGCCGCGCCGGTCACAACCAGTTGCGTTGCTTGAACACGATGTAGAGCATCCCCGCCGATCCGGCGATGATCGCGGTGCTCGACAACACCCCGCTCCACTGCCCGAAGCCGGGGTACGGCACATTCTGGCCGTACCAGCCCGTCACCGCGGTGGGCACGGCGATGATCGCGGCCCACCCCGTGAGCTTCCTCATCACCGTGTTCAGCCGCGCGTCCTGCAGCGAGAGGTTGGTCTCGAACACCGTGGTGACCATGTCGCGCAGCGACTCGGTCCACTCCGTCGCGCGGATCACGTGGTCGTACAGGTCGGTGTACCAGCCGTCGAGCTCGACGGAGTTACCCCGTTCGGCCCGGTGCCGCATCACCGCGGCCACCACCTCCCGCATCGGCAGCACGACCCGGCGCAGCTGGACGAGTTCCTTGCGTACCCGGTAGGTGTGACGCTGGAGCGCGCGAATGTGCGCGCGCTCGTCGAACAACCCGTCCTCCAGTTCTTCGATCGCGTCGTCGAGCCCCTGAATGGTCTCGAACTGGCCGTCGACGACGACGTCGAGCAGCCCGTGCAGCAATGCGGCGGTGCCGTGCCGGAGCAGATCGGAGTTGTCGTCCCAGCGCCGCATCACCTCGCCGACGTCCAATCCGGTGCCCCGGTGCACCGTGACCAGGCCGCGGGGGACCACGAACACCGAGACCCGCGTGGTCCTGAGCCGTGACCCGTGCGCGTCGGCCGGCTCGCTCTCGTCCGCCAGCGACGTGGCGTAGATCGTCATGAAGGTGTGGGTGGCGTAGCGGGTGACCTTCGTGCGTTCCGCGTGCGCCACCACGTCCTCGACGGCATGCGGATCGAAATCCAGCTCGTCCGCGACGTCGGACAGCTCGCGGTGCGTCGGATCGTGCAGGTCCACCCACACCAGGGCCCCTTCTTCCTGAAGGTGCTCGGAGACCTCGGCCAGCGGATAGTTCTGGGCGACGAGCCGTCCGTCGCGCCAGAGCCGGGTGCGGACGTGGTCGGGAACAGCAGCGGTCACGTTCGCAGTCTGCCCTACCCTGCCGTCGACGCGTGCCCCGACGGCCGGTACTCGGAGGGCGGTGCTCAGAGCGCGGTGCTCATGCCGCCGGACTCCGCCAGCCGCAGCATCTCGTCGAGAAAGGCCTCGTCCACCGCCGGCCAGTCCGGGGGCCACAGCAGAGTCCGCAGCCGGTCGCGGAGCAACGGGAGGACCGGCACCACATGGGCCCCGCCGTCGACGAGATAGCGGAGCATGCCCAGCCGCCCGCACGTGGCCACCGCGGGGGCCAGCACGTGCTGGGCCTCCTCGAGACGTCCGGCCGCGTGCAGGCACGCCACCAGCAGCCGCGCCGCCTGCAGTTCGGCGCGGTACCGGCCGCGGCCGGAGACCCGGCGATGCCACAGCCGGGCCCAGTCGCAGGCCCGGGCCACGTTCTCGGCCCGGCCCGTGCCGTAGAGGAGACGGATGGCGGTGGCGTCCTCCACCTGCGCGGTGATCTCCGCGATGCCGTCCGGATCCGGGGCGTCGGAATCCGGCATCTCCCGCGGGACGGGCTGCGGAACCGGCAGGCCGAGCCGCACGCGTTCGTTGATCACCCGGGCACGCAGCCGCGGCAACCGGTAGTCGTCGGCGGCCCGCGCTCCCTCGTCGAGCAGTGCCGCCGCGGCGGCGCGGTCGCCGCGCAGCGCCTTGAGCCGCGCGGCCGTGACGAACCGGGCGATCATGAAGTCCGGTACGCCGCCCTCGGTTCCGAGTTCGTGACTTTCGTCGAGCAGGGCTTCGGCCTCGGCGATCCGGCCCTGTTCGTAGAGCAGCTCCCCGAGCATGGCGGCGGCCAGGCGCGCGGCATGGGTGTGGACGCCGCCCCCCTTGCGGGCGGCCCGCAACCCCGCGCGGAAGTGCCTTTCGGCCGCGGCGAGGTCGAGCTGCTCGTTGGCCGCGATGCCGAGCAGGCACAGCCCGTACACGAGGCTGAAGGGGCCGTTGGTGGCCCGGTGGTACGGCTCGGCCCACCGTTGCCGCCGCCGCGCCGCCTCGAAGTCGAACCGGTAGACGTCCACGAAGGTCGCCACGTTCGCCGCGACGGACACCACCCAGGGCCGGAAGGTGTCCGGGTCGTCCAGGCACGGCGCGACCTTGTCCGCGACGCCGGCGGTGTGGTCGGTGGAGGCGGCGATGACACCGTCGACGACGTCGGCCTCGACCTGCAGGACCGCGATGTCCTCCTCGGGCGCGTTGCAGCAGCTCAGGCATCCCCGTGCCGCGGCGAGGGCGACGCGGGCCTGGTCGGCCCGTTGCAGCAACGCGTTCGCCCACGCCACGGTCATCTGCAGCTGCGGATGTGCCGCCACCACACGTGGCGGCAGTTTCGCGACCAGCGCCAGCAGCGTCGTCATGTGGGAGTGCTCGACCAGAAGCATCCCGTCGGCGGCGACCATCTCGACCGCGAGTTCCGGCTCGTCGGCGCTGAGCGCATGGTCCACGGCCTCGCGCAGCATGTGCTGGCGCGCAAACCATTCCGCGGCGGTGCGGTGCAGCGCGCCCACGCGTTCGGGGTGATCGCGTTCGAGCCGGCGGCGCAGGAAGTCCGCGAACAGCCGGTGGTAGCGGAACCAGCGGCCCTCGTCGTCCACCCGGCGCAGGAACAGGTCCCGCTCCTCGATCTGCTCGAGCATCGCCTGCCCGTGCGGTTCGCCGGTGAGCGCGGTGGCGAGGCTGCCGGTGATCTCCTCCGTGATCGACGTCGCGAGCAGGAACTCGTACAACTCCGGCTCGAGGGTGTCGAGCACGTTGTCCGCGAGGAACTCACCGATGGCGTGGTGCCGGCCGGAGAGGTTCTCGATCAGCCCGGTCGGATCCTCACTGTCGCGCAGCGACAACGACACCAGTTGCAGCGCGGCGACCCAGCCGTCGGTGACGTCGGTCAGGTCGCGGACGTCCTCGGGCTCGAGGTCCAGGCCGCTCACGTCGCGCAGAAAGGCATCGGATTCCTCGGCGTCGAAACGCAGGGCGTCCGAGTCGATCTCGATGAGTTCGTCGAGGACCCGCATCCGGCTGAGCGGTAAGCCGGCCTGGCTCCGGCTGGTCACCACGATCTGCAGGTGATGGCACCCGCGGTCGAGGAGGAAGTCCAGTGCGGCGACGGTCCCCGGGGCGGTGACGAGGTGCCAGTCCTCGATCACCAGGGCCATCGGCGCCTCCTCCCGGTGGATCTCGTCGATCAGGGTGGACAGCACGTACCGCTCGGCGTCGTCGCCGTGGGCCTCGAGCACCTGCCGCAGCTGACGGGCGAACTGCGGACGCACCTGCCGGAACGCCTCGATCAGGTGGGTGAGGAACCACACCACGTTGTTGTCGTCCCGATCGACCGCGAGCCACGCCACCGCAACACCCTCGGCGGTGAGGACCTCTCGCCACTGGGCGGCCAGCGTCGACTTCCCGAACCCGGTCGGGGCGTGGATCGCGACGAGGCGGCGGCGCCGGCCGAGGCGCAACCGGTCGATGAGCCGGGTGCGCTTCACCAGCGGCCGGCTGGGTGCCTGCGGCCGGAACCGGGTCACCGGCACCGGCGGCGTGGTGATCGCGGTGGGCGTGGGGTGCGGTCCGGTGGTGTGCGTGGTCCCCGCGACCGGCAGTGGCCCGAGCCTGTCCGGACCCACGGGCAGCGCCATCTCGTCCACGTCGCAGCCGCCGCGCTCCTGCGCCTGCTGCAGCAGCTCCCCGAACTCCGCGGCGGACTGCGGACGGGCATCCGGCTCGGTGGCCATGCCGCGTTCGAGGGCCGAGCACACGTCGTCCGGGACGCCGGTGCTACGCAGATCCGGGACCGGTTCGGTCGTGATCCGCAGGAACTGCGTGACGACCTGCTCGCCGCGGCGCCGCTCGAACGCGGCGTGCCCGGTCAGCGCACAGAACAGGGTGGCGGCCAGGCCGTAGACGTCGGCGGCCGGGGTGGGCGGCGTGCCGGCCAGGATCTCCGGCGCGGTGAACGCCGGGGAGCCGGTGATCGCGCCCGACGAGGTGCGGAAGCCGTCGCCGATGCGGGCGATGCCGAAGTCGGTCAGCTGCGGTTCGCCGTACTCGGTGAGCAGGATGTTCGCGGGCTTGACGTCGCGGTGCAGCACGTCGGCCCGGTGTGCCGTCTCGAGCGCCCCGGAAAGCTTGACGCCGATGCGCAGCACGTCCGGCCACGGCAGCGGTCCGTAGCGGCGGATGCGGGCCTCGAGCGAGTCGTGCGGGTGGTAGTGCATCACCAGGTAGGGCCGGCCGCTGCCGGTCGTGCCGACCTGCAGCACGGTGACGATGTGCGGATGCCCGGAGAGCCGGCCCATCGCGCGCTGCTCGCGGAGGAACCGTTCGAGGTTGTCGGCGTCGAGCGTGGCGGTGAGCACCTTCACCGCGACGGTGCGGTCGAGTGCCGTCTCCCGGCACCGGTACACCACCCCGAAACCGCCGCGGCCGATCTCCACGGCGTCCGCGAACCCCGCGAGGCGCAGATCTTCGACGGTCTCGTCCTCCGCCGCGCCGGCGGGGGAGACCGGGGCTCGCCGGGTGGCGAGCGGATCGTTCTCTGCCATCGGGGCACTCACCTCACGTGGATTCCTCCAGGATAGTCCCGGGTGTGGCGGGCACGACACGGATCGATCGCCGGTTCTCCATTACCGTTGTCCGGCCGGGTCTCCCGGCAACGACGGCCGGAAACTCCGGGAAACGACACTGCGATCGGAATTGGGAAACGATGAAGAAGACTCTCGCGGCGCTGTTCGGTACGGGTGCGGTGCTGCTCGCGGCGGCCTGCGGATCGTCCGGCGACTCCGGCTCCGCAGGTGAGGGGACCACCGAGTCCACCACCGCCGCGCCGAGCACGAGCCAGGTCACCGGAAGCACCGGCATCGAGCTGGGCCAGAGCTACGACCAGATCTGCAGCGCCCTGGTGCCGTACTTCGACCAGCTCGAATCCTGGGGGCAGGACCGCACCCAGGCCGCGACCTCCGTCGCCGACGCGCAGACGTCGCTGCCGGGTTGGGCGGAGCTGAGCGAGGAACAGCAGGCCGAAACGCTGCGCGCCATCGAGAACGCCGGCAAGGGGCAGTGCTGACCGGCGACTCTGCTGCCGGCGACGAGCTGTTCGGCCGGTTGCGGCGCCTCCCGGACGTGGAGGCGCCCAACCTGGTCGCCGTCGACGCCGCCGACAGGTTGATCCTCGACGAAGCCGACGCCGCGCTCGCCGCGGCGCCGGCCGGGACCGTCGCGGTGATCGACGACCACTACGGCGCCCTCACCCTCGGCGTCGCCGTGCGGTACTCCACGGCGGGGATCCGGGTGCACCAGGACTCGGTGGTGGGGGAGCGGGCCCTGGCCGCGAATGCCGCGCGCGAAGGCCTGTCCGACCGCTTCACCGTGCACGGTCTCGGGGCCGATCTGCTCACCGGTGCCCGGGTGGTGCTGCTGCAGTTGCCGCGGTCGCTTGCCGCGCTCACCGAGATCGCCGAGACCGTCGCCCGGCATGCCGACCCCGGCGTGACGGTGTTCGCCGGTGGCCGCGACAAGCACATCACGCCCGCGATGAACGAGGTGCTGGCCCGGAGCTTCACCGAGGTCCGTGCCTCCCGGGGCCGGCAGAAGTCGCGGGTGCTCACCGCCCGCGGCCCGATCGCCGCCGAGCCGACCTACCCGGTGACCGAGACGGTGACCGACGTCGGACTCACCGTCGTCGCGCACGGGGCCGCGTTCGCCGGTTCCCGCCTGGACATCGGCACCCGCTTCCTGCTGGACTTCCTGCCCCGGCTGCCACGCGACGCGAAGACCGCCGTCGACCTCGGCTGCGGCACCGGCATCCTCGCCGTCGCGGCGGCCCGGCGGTTCCCCGGGCTGCGGGTGATCGCCACCGATCAGTCGGCCGCGGCGGTCGCGTCGGCCGCCGCCACCGCCGCCGCGAACCACGTCGCCGACCGGGTCGAGGTACTGCGCGACGACGTCGCCGGGTCGCTGCCGGACGCCTCCGTCGACGTGGTGCTGTGCAATCCGCCGTTCCACGTCGGCGCCGCCGTGCACACCGGCGCGGCCGTGAAGATGTTCGACGCGGCCGCCCGGCTGTTGCGCCCGGGCGGTGAACTGTGGACCGTCTACAACACCCACCTGAACTATCGTGGGATGCTGCAGCGGACGGTCGGCCGCACAGAAGTTGCAGGACGCAACCGTAAGTTCACCGTGACCCGCTCCGTGCGCACCCGGTAGAGTCCGGTTTGTCCGTGCTCGGCTCCGGTCCGGGGAACTCCCGGCGTCCGCGGATCGTTGAACGGACAGAACCGACCACGAGAAGGGATGTGCACGGTGCGCACCACCAGTAACCCGGTGTTCCGCAACCTGCCCAAGCAAGAGGGCGGCGGATACGCCACGTTCGGCTCTGCGACGGCGGGCGCCGCGCAGGTCACCCAGCAATTCGGCCAGCCGCAGTACGCGCAGGCGGACCCCTGGGCCCGGCCCACCACCGAGCGGTCGATGACGATCGACGACGTCGTCACCAAGACCGGCATCACGCTCGGCGTGCTGGCGATCTCGGCGCTGATCTCCTACGTCCTCGTCAACGGCAACGTGAACCTCGCCGCGCCGTTCGTCATCGGCGGTGGTCTCATCGGCCTGGTCCTGGTCCTCGTGGCCACCTTCGGCCGCAAGATGGACAACCCGGCCATCGTCCTGGCCTATGCCGTCGCCGAGGGCTTCTTCCTGGGTGCGCTGTCGTTCATGTTCACCGACATCACCTTCGGTGGCGCCGGCGGCGGAACCCTGATCGTCCAGGCGGTGCTCGGCACGTTCGGCGTGTTCTTCGGCATGCTCGTCGTCTACCGCACCGGGGCGATCCGCGTGACCCCGCGCCTGACGCGCATGATCGTCGGCGCGCTGATCGGTGTCCTCGTCCTGGCGCTGGGCAACCTGGTGGCGAGCTTCTTCGTCGACGGCGGCCTGGGCCTGCGCGACGGCGGCACCCTGGCGATCGTCTTCAGCCTCGTCTGCATCGGTATCGCCGCGTTCAGCTTCCTGCTGGACTTCGACGCCGCCGATCAGCTCATCCGCGCCCAGGCGCCGGAGAAGGCCGCGTGGGGCGTCGCCTTCGGTCTGACCGTCACCCTGGTCTGGCTGTACGTCGAGATCCTGCGCCTGCTGTCGTACTTCCAGAACGACTAGCCGATCTCTCCGGCCACCGTGCCGACCGCGGGCCCCGGGAACAGCCGTTCCCGGGGCCCGCGGCGTGTCCGGGGCAGCCACAGCCGGGCCGCCGCCGACGTCAGCGGCGGCTCCGGCACCGGACCGCCCGCCCAGTGGCCCAGCGCGGCGGCCAGCACCGGCAGCAGGTGGCCGGCCGCCAGCTCGTATCCCGCGGCCGAGGGATGGAACCCGTCCGCGGAGAACAGGCGGTCCGGCGCGGAGAGGAACTCGGGCGTCAACAGGTCGGCCAGCGGCACCGGATGCCCACCGGCCGCGCACGTCGCCGCGGCCTGTGCGCGGGCCAGTTGCCGCCCCCACGTCCGTACCACCGTGCGCAGCGGCTGGGGGATCGCGCCGACCACCCCGAGGTCGGGGCACGTGCCGACGACCACGACGGCGCCGCCGGCGCGCAGCCGGTGCACCGCCGAGCCCAGCCGCTGCGCCGAACGATGCAGCGACTGCTTCGCGGTCACGTCGTTGGCGCCGACCAGGATCACGGCCGCGTCCGGCGGCGGGCCCGCCACGTACATCGCGTCGACCTGCCCCGCCAGGCCCCGCGAGGTGGCCCCCGCGATCGCCTTCGTGCTGAGCCGGACCCGGCGACGGGACTCGTCGGCCAGGGCACGGGCCAGCAGCACCCCGGGCACCTCGGCGGCGCTCACGCAGCCCAGGCCGGCCGCCGTCGAATCCCCGAAGATCATCAGGTGCAGGTCGAACGGCACGGCGCGGCGCCACGGCACCGGGGACTGCGCTCCGGGCAGGTACACCCCGTCCGCCTCGGGCGGCTTCGCCCAGGTGCGGCCGATGGCGCCTCTCGCTTCCGTCGCCTGGCGCATCAGGTAGGTGTACGTCAGCCACGAGGCGCCGCCGGCGCCGGAGCCGGCGGCGACGGCCGTCGCGCCGGCCAGCGCCGCGGCGCGCCAGGACGTTCGGGGCACGGGAGAACACCTTTCCGACGGGACGACCACACCCTGGAGTTGCCGTGTCCAGTGTGCATCGTATGCGTCGCTCGAGCAGCCGGAACGGCGTTGCGCAGAGGCATCTGAGACCATGGAGGAATGCGCATAGCGGATTCCGTCGTCGGTCTCATCGGAAACACGCCGCTGGTCAAGCTCAACTCGGTGACGAAGCCGGGTTCGGGGCTGGTCGCGGCGAAGGTCGAGTACTTCAACCCCGGTGGCAGTTCCAAGGACCGCATCGCGGTCAAGATGGTCGACGCCGCCGAAGCCTCGGGTGCGCTGAAACCGGGCGGCACCATCGTCGAGCCGACCTCCGGCAACACCGGCATCGGCCTCGCGCTCGTCGCGCAACAGCGCGGCTACAAGTGCGTGTTCGTGTGTCCCGACAAGGTCAGCGAGGACAAGCGCAACGTGCTCCGCGCGTACGGCGCCGAGGTCGTGGTGTGCCCGACCGCGGTGCCCCCGGAGCACCCCGACAGCTACTACAGCGTCTCCGACCGGCTCGCCCGGGAACTGCCCGGCGGCTGGAAGCCCGACCAGTACTCCAACCCGGCCGGCCCGGAGAGCCACTACGAGACCACCGGCCCGGAGATCTGGCGCGATACCGACGGCAAGGTGACCCACTTCGTCGCCGGCGTCGGCACCGGCGGCACCATCACCGGCACCGGCCGCTACCTCAAGGAGGTTTCCGGCGGCAAGGTCAAGGTGATCGGCGCCGACCCGGAGGGCTCCGTCTACTCCGGCGGCACCGGTCGCCCGTACCTCGTCGAGGGTGTGGGCGAGGACTTCTGGCCGAGCGCCTACGATCCCTCGATTCCCGACGAGATCATCGCCGTCTCCGACGCGGACTCGTTCGACATGACCCGGCGACTCGCCCGCGAGGAGGGCCTGCTCGTCGGCGGGTCGTGCGGCATGGCCGTCGTCGCCGCCCTGAGGATCGCCGAGCGCGAGGGACCGGACTCGCTCGTCGTGGTTCTGCTTCCCGACGGTGGGCGCGGCTACATGTCGAAGATCTTCAACGACAAGTGGATGGCCTCGTACGGTTTCCTGCGGGCCCCGCTCGACGGCAAGCCGGACGATTCGACCGTCGGCGACGTGCTGCGCAGCAAGTCGGGGGAGCTGCCCGCCCTCGTGCACACGCACCCGTCGGAGACGGTCCGCGACGCCGTCGAGATCCTGCGCGAGTACGGGGTCTCGCAGATGCCGGTCGTGGGTGCCGAGCCGCCCGTCACCGCCGGTGAGGTCGCGGGCAGCGTCAGCGAGCGTGAGCTCCTCAGCGCCGTCTTCGAGGGCCGCGCGAGGCTGGCCGACCCCGTCGCGAAGCACATGAGCCCGTCGCTGCCGCTGATCGGTGTCGGCGAGTCGATCGCCGCCGCCACGAAGGCGTTCGGCGACACCGACGCGCTGCTGGTCATCGACGACGGCAAGCCCGTCGGGGTGATCACCCGCCACGACCTGCTCGGGTTCATCAGCGCCGGCTCGTAGCGGCCGCGCCGGTGGCCCGGGGAGTGTTCCCCGGGCCGCCGTCGTTAGCCCCCGACTAGGCTGAGCCGCATGAGTGAGCAGCGCAGCCACGGCTTTTCCACCCGAGCGATCCACGCCGGATACGATCCCGACCCGGCGACCGGCGCCGTCAACGTCCCCATCTATGCGAGTTCGACGTTCGCGCAGGACGGCGTCGGCGGGATGCGCGGCGGATTCGAGTACGCCCGCACCGGAAACCCGACCCGCAAGCCGCTCGAGGCGAACCTCGCGGCCATCGAGGCGGGCACCTTCGGCCGGGCCTTCAGCTCCGGCATGGCCGCCACCGACTGCCTGCTGCGTTCGGTGCTGCGGCCCGGCGATCACCTCGTCATCCCCAACGACGCCTACGGTGGCACCTTCCGGCTGATCGACAAGGTGTTCACGCAGTGGGGCATCGAGTACACGCCCGCGCCCATCTCGGACGTCGACGCCGTGCGTGAGGCGATGCGGCCCACCACCAAGCTGGTGTGGGTCGAGACCCCGACGAACCCCCTGCTCAACATCGGTGACATCGCGGCCCTCGCCGACGTCGCGCACACCGGTGGGGCGAAGATCGTGGTCGACAACACGTTCGCGTCGCCGTACCTGCAGCAGCCGCTGGCCCTGGGGGCCGACGTCGCACTGCATTCGACCACCAAGTACCTCGGCGGCCACTCCGATGTGGTCGGCGGCGCGCTGGTCACGAACGACGAGGAACTCGACACCAGGTTCGCGTTCCTGCAGAACGGTGCGGGCGCCGTCCCGGGCCCGTTCGACGCGTACCTGACGTTGCGCGGCATCAAGACGCTGGCACTGCGGATGGAACGGCACAGCGACAACGCCGAGAAGATCGTCGAGCTGCTCGACGGGCATCCCGCCGTCGCCCAGGTGATCTACCCCGGCCACGAGGCGCACCCCGACCACGCCGTCGCGTCGAAGCAGATGCGCCGGTTCGGCGGCATGGTCTCGCTGCGCCTGGCCGGCGGCAAGCAGGCCGCCCTCGACTTCTGCGCACGCACCGAGATCTTCACCCTCGCCGAGTCCCTCGGTGGTGTCGAGTCGCTGATCGAGCACCCGGGCGCGATGACGCACGCCTCGACCGCCGGGTCGCTGCTCGAGGTCCCGGAAGACCTGGTACGCCTGTCCGTCGGCATCGAGGATGCCGCCGACCTCGTCGCGGACATCGAGCAGGCGCTGGAGGCGTAAACCCGGAGGTGGCTGCGGCGAGGGGGCGGATGTGGCCGCCTCCTCTCGCATGTCGCCGCCGGGAACCGCCCCCTCGACCCCCGAACCTCCCGGTCGATCGCGCTGACGACGCGGTGACCCGAGCGCCGCCCTCCCTGTTGATGTAACTTCGAGTTCGCTGTGTGGCGCGTCACAACAGCGAAACTGAAACAGGTTCCTACCTGTGCGTGATATCCAAGTAACGAAACCGCACCGGTGACGGAGATCACAAGTACGGTGAAGTCGGTCGTCAGAGGGATGGGGGAGTTCGCGTATGTCAGTTGACCCGTCGGCAGTGATTGTGGCGGTGGCCACGGCGGCGAGTGCCCTGGTACAGGGAGCGGACATCCCGGATCAGATCAAGGAACAGGTGACGCAGGCGGTCGAGTCGTTCCAGGCATCGGCCGAAGCCTCCGCCGCGACCACGGACCGGCAGGTCGCCGATCTGGTGGCGGGGTTGCCCGAGCCGATGCGTCCGGCGGCGGAACAGGCCGTGGCGGACGCGACGTCGGCGGCGAAGGACGCGCTGCTGCCGCACCTGCCGGCGGAGGCGGCCGCGGTGCTCGAACCGCCGCCGGCGCCGGTGGAGAATCCGGTGCAGGCCGTGCTCGAACAGGTGCCGTCGGTGCTGGCGCCGGCCGCGCCGGCGGGACGGCCGTCGGTGTTCGGGGCGCCGGCGACCGGGGCAACGGGCGGCGGCGGGTGGGCGCCGGGTCCGGCGTGGGGTGGCGGCGCGGTGACGTTGCCGTCGATCCCGGCGATCCTGCCGGGCACGAACCTGGCGCCGATCGGAGCGATCGCGGTGTTCGCGCCGTGGCTGCGCAAGGCCGGCCAGCTGTGCGACGGGGTCGGCGCGCCGGTGCTGGCGGCGCTGTACTCGGCGGAGAACGGCTTCCGGTACGGGCCCGGCGCCCCGGTCTCGCCGGTGGGGGCGAAGGGGCCGGGACAGTTCATGCCCGGCACCTGGGATGCCTACGGCAAGGACGCCGACGGGGACGGGCGGGCCGATGTGCTGGGCATCGCCGACCCGGTGATGGCGTCGGGGAATCTGTTGTGCGACAACTACCGGCAGATCGAGCAGTGGAAGGCGCAGGGGGTGGTGCGCGGGGACACCCTGGACCTGACGTTGGCGGCGTACAACGCCGGGCTGGGGGCGGTGCGCCGGTCCGGGGGGATGCCGTCCGGGTCGCCGGACTACGAGAACCAGACCAAGCCGTACGTGGCGAAGATCCGGGCGACGGAGATGGTGTTCGCGCGGCTGCTCTCGCCGTTCTTCGGGCTCGGGTTGCCGGGGATGACCGAGACCGGCAACCGGGTGGTGGACCTGGCGTTCCGGTATCTGGGGCTGCCGTACGTGTGGGGTGGCGGCAACGTCAACGGTCCGTCGGGGGGCGGGTTCGACTGCTCGGGCCTGACGTCGTACGCGGTGTACGCGGCGACCGGGGTGAGTTTGCCGCGCACCTCGCAGACGCAGTGGCGGGTCGGCACCGAGATCCCGATCCAGCTGGCCCGGCCGGGGGATCTGGTGTTCGGCAACTGGCAGTCCGACGGGCCGGGGCATGTGGGCATCTACATCGGCGGTGGCCAGATGGTGCACGCCCCGACGTTCGGGGACGTGGTGCGCGTCGGGGCGGTCTTCCCCGACATGAAGGCCCGGCGCCTGCTCTGAGCCGCCTGCCCAGGGCGCGCGAGAAGGGCCCGACCGGAGACCGGTCGGGCCCTCACGTCGTGCCGGCCGAGCCGCGAGGCGGCTGCCGCCGATCAGCTGTGGTACGGCTCCGCGCTGACGAGCGTCACCTTCATGGTGCTGCCGTTGGGGAGCGTGTACTCGCGGGTCTCGCCGACCTTCGCGTCGATCAGGGCACCGCCCAGCGGGGAGCTGGGGGAGTAGATCTCGATCTCGTTGCCCCGGGCGCCTTCCTCACGGGTGGCGATGAGGAACGTTTCCTTGTCGCTTTCGTCGCCGTCGTAGTACACCGTGACGACCGAGCCGGGCAGCGCGACGCCGGACTGCGTGGGCGCAACACCGACCTTCGCGTTGTTCAGCAGTTCCTGCAGCTGACGAATCCGGGCCTCTTGCTGACCCTGCTCCTCGCGAGCGGCGTGGTAGCCGCCGTTCTCCTTGAGGTCGCCCTCTTCACGGCGCTCGTTGATCTCGGCCGCGATGACGGGACGATTCGCGATGAGCTGGTCGAGTTCTGCCTTGAGTCGGTCGTACGACTCCTGTGTCAGCCAGGTCACCTGGGTCTCGGTCATCCTCGATCACTTCCTTCGGGTTGGAGCCCCCGGCTCCGTCGACTGGTCGCCGCACTCGCAGCGACGACGGCAACGCGGATCCCTCGAACGTTCCCCCCAAGCCAGTGGCGAACAGGACCGCACTGCTTCCTATGCAGCAATACACGGCCCCAAAGGGTGGAACCGTGTATCCGGCGATTCTAGCACCAACGTGGTCTCCACCACGGAATCCGCAGCGTGCGGTCAGTGTGCGCGCAGGTATTCGGGCACGTCGAAGCTGCAGCCGTACATGTCCGCCATGCCCGGGCGCTGCGACGTCACCACCGGGGCGTCCATCAGCAGGGTGCCGGACTCGGACGAGGGGATCAGCACCTCGCGGCGGCCCGTCTCGGACCCGTCCTTCGACCGCGAGCGGATGATGCACACCGCCTCCTGCGACGGATCCTTCCGCGTCACGGTGAACTGCACCTGGACGGTCGAGTCGTCGACGACGGTGTAGGTGACGACGTCGCTCTCGATCTCCGGGGTGCCGAACTTCTGGTAGAGCAGGAACGCCCCGACCACCCCGACGACGAGCCCGACCGCGACCAGCGCCCACAACCAGGTGCGGCGGGATCCGCCCGTCGCCGGGTAGCGGCCGGTCGGATAGCGGTCGATCGGGGTGGTGTCGGTCATCACATTTACTTTCGTGCACCCGCGAAGGCCGCGGGGGCGTGGCTGACGATGGACGTGTCAGGTGGAACTATAGGGGAGGAACCCAGGACGCCGGCTCGCAGTGCCGGTGGTCCGGGCAGCGACGATGCAGCCGACGGCGAGGTGGAGGAAAGACGTGAGCGGACTACGGCTCATGGCCGTGCATGCCCATCCCGATGACGAGTCGAGCAAGGGTGCCGCCACGACGGCCCGCTATGCCGCGGAAGGGCACGACGTGCTGGTGGTCACCCTCACCGGGGGTGAACGCGGCGACATCCTCAATCCCGCCATGGACATCCCCGGGATCCAGGACCGCATGCCCGAGGTCCGGCGCGAGGAGATGGCCGCGGCCGCCCGCATCCTCGGCGTGCAGCACCGCTGGCTCGGCTTCGTGGACTCCGGACTGCCGGAGGGCGACCCGAAGCCGCCGCTGCCCGAGGGCTGCTTCGCGCTGGTGCCCCTCGAGGAACCGACCCGCAAGCTCGTCGAGGTGATCCGCGAGTTCCGGCCGCACGTGATGACCACGTACGACGAGAACGGCGGCTACCCGCACCCCGACCACATCCGCTGCCACGAAGTATCCGTCGCGGCGTACGAGGCGGCCGGCGACCCGGATCGGTTCCCCGAGGCCGGACCGGCGTGGAAGGTGCAGAAGCTGTACTACTCGCACGGGTTCATCCGCAAGCGCCTGGAATTGTTCCGCGAGGAGTACGAGCGGCGCGGCGAACCGTTCCCCATGGAGGAATGGCTCAAGCGGTGGCGCACCGAGCAGGGCGACATCATGGCGCGGGTGACCACGCAGATCACCTGCAGCGACTACTTCCCGAAGCGGGACGACGCACTGCGCGCCCACGCGACGCAGATCGACCCGAACGGCTCCTTCTTCGCCGTGCCGCTGGACATCCAGCAGAAGGTGTGGCCGACGGAGGAATTCGAATTGGCCAAGACCCGCGTGCACACGGCGATCCCCGAAACGGATCTGTTCGCGGGCCTCGAGGACGGACAGGTGAGATGACGGTAGGCATGCTGGCGGCCGAGGTTCTGGCCCAGGACCCCACCGGCCCCGAATTCGGCAAGGCGTCGCCGCTCGGTCTCGCGCTCATCGTGATCCTGCTCGTGGCGACCGCCCTGCTGATCCGCTCGATGAACAAGCGGCTCGGCAAGCTGCCCGAGACGTTCGAGCCCGAGCATCCGGAGCCGGACCAGGCCGCGGACGAGGGGACCGATCGCGGGGCCGCGGAGAGCCGCAAACCCGACCAGCCCCAGCCCCCGATGGCCACCAACTGACGGGCGTGTCGTGACACCCCCGGAGCCGTCGGTGCCCGACATCCGCAACCGGAACACCCTCGGCGAGGCGACCAGCCCCTACCTGCGGCAACACGCCGGCAACCCGGTGCACTGGCACCAGTGGGGTGACGAGGCGCTGGCCTGGGCTCGGGAGCGGGACGTGCCGGTCCTGCTGTCCGTGGGGTACGCGGCGTGCCACTGGTGCCACGTGATGGCGCACGAGTCGTTCGAGGACGAGGCCACCGCCGCGCTGATGAACGAGCACTTCGTGTGCATCAAGGTGGACCGGGAGGAACGCCCGGACATCGACGCGATCTACATGAACGCCACCGTCGCGATGACCGGGCAGGGCGGCTGGCCGATGACGTGCTTCCTCACCCCGGATGGCGCCCCGTTCTACTGCGGCACCTACTACCCGAAGATGCCGCGCGGCGGCATGCCCTCGTTCACCCAGCTGCTCGAGGCGATCGCCGAGACCTGGCGTAATCGTCGCGCCGACGTGCACCGGTCCGCCGTCGCCATCGTCTCGGAGCTGCGCCGCGGCAGCGGCGGCCTCGCTCCCGGCGAGCGCCCGGTGGACGCCGTGCTGCTCGACGCCGCCGACGCCGCCGTCGCCGCCGACGAGGATGCGGTGCACGGCGGGTTCGGGGGCGCCCCGAAGTTCCCGCCGTCCGCACTGCTCGAGGGTCTGCTGCGCGGATACGAGCGCAGCGGGGACCCGGCCGTGCTGTCCCTCGTCGAGCGGACGGCCGAAGCGATGGCGCGGGGCGGCATCTACGACCAGCTGGCCGGCGGCTTCGCCCGTTACAGCGTCGACGCCGGGTGGGTGGTCCCGCACTTCGAGAAGATGCTCTACGACAACGCGCTGCTGCTGCGGATGTACGCGCACCTCGCGCGACGGACGTCGGCGCCCTGGGTGCGACGGGTCACCGAGGAGACCGTCGAGTTCCTGCTGCGGGACCTGCGCACGGCCGGGCGTTGCTTCGCCTCCGCACTCGACGCCGACACCGACGGGGTCGAGGGCCTGACCTACGTGTGGACCCCCGGGCAGCTGGCCGAGGTCCTCGGCGACGACGCGCAGTGGGCGGCCGAGCTGTTCACCGTGACCGACGCCGGCACCTTCGAACACGGCTCGTCGGTGCTGCAGCTGCTCGCCGACCCGGACGATGACGAGGGCTACGAGCGGGTGCGGGCCGAGCTGTTCGCCGCCCGGCTGCAGCGGCCGCAGCCCGGCCGCGACGACAAGGTCGTCACGGCGTGGAACGGTTTCGCGATCACCGCGCTGGCCGAGGCCGGTGCCGCGTTCGGCCGCACCGACTGGGTCGACGCGGCCGTCGACTGCGCCCGGGCCCTGCTGGACCTGCACCTGGTGGACGGACGGCTCCGGCGGGCCTCCCTCGGCGGCACGGTCGGCGCCCCGGCGGGTGTGCTCGAGGACTACGGCGCCCTCGTCACCGCCCTGCTGGCGGTGTACCAGGCGACGGGCGACGCCGCGTGGCTCGACCCGGCCCGGGCCCTCGCCGACGTCGCGTTGACGCACTTCCAGGATCCGGCGCGGCCCGGAAGCTGGTTCGACACCGCCGACGATGCCGAAACCCTGGTGGCGCGGCCTCGTGACCCGATCGACGGCGCCACCCCGTCGGGGGCGGCGCTGATCTCCGAGGCCCTGCTCACCCTCGCCGCGGTCGTGCCCGAGGACCCGCGGTACGCAGACGCGGCGGACGCGTCGCTGCGGTCGGCGGTGGTGCTGCTCGAACGGGCGCCGCGCTCGGCCGGGCACTGGCTGACGGTCGCCGAGGCGGCGGTGCGTGGCCCGATCCAGGTGGCCGTGGTCGGCGGCGGCGAGCTGCTCTCCGTCGTGCGGCAGGCGGCCCCCGGCGGCGCCGTCGTGGTCGGCGGGGACCCGGACTCGTCACCGTTGCTGGCCGACCGCCCGCTGGTCGACGGAGGGCCGGCGGCGTACGTGTGCCGCGGATACGTGTGCGACAGGCCGGTCACGACGGAGGCCGAACTGCGCGCGGTGCTCTCGGCCTGAGCGGGCCGGGGCTCAGCCGGCGCGGGACGGGGTGAGCAGCGCCGGCAGCGGAGCGTCGATGCCGTTGCCGTCGAACGCCTCGAGCACTGCGCGGGCGATCGCCCGCTGCACGGCCCACTGCTTGCCGGCACGCGTGCGCACGGTGATCCGCAGCGTCACCGACTCGGGGGTGACGGAGTTGACGCCGAGCATCTCGGGCGGCTCGAGGATGTCGCCGGCCAGGTCGTCGCGTTCGACCGTCTCGAGGGCCGCGCGCAGGGCCACCTCGCAGGCCCGGTGCACGTTGGCGGCGTGGGCGATGGGGGCGTCGACGACGGCGACGGCGTAACCCTGGCTCATGTTGCCCACGCGCAGGATCTCGCCGTTGCGGCAGTACCAGAGGGTGCCGCTGATGTCGCGGACGGTGGTGACCCGCAGGCCGACGGATTCGACGGTGCCGACCGCGTCGCCCAGGTCGACCACGTCGCCGACGCCGTACTGGTCCTCGAGCAGCATGAACATTCCGGAGATGAAGTCACGCACCAGGTTCTGCGCACCGAAACCGAGGGCCACGCCGACGATGCCGGCGGACGCGATGAACGGCGCGACGTTGAGTCCGAGCGTGCCGAGGATCTGCAGGACGCACCAGACGAGAACCACGACGGAGACGCCGGACTTCAGTACCGAGCCGATCGTCTCGGCGCGCTGCGTGCGCCGCTCGTTGACCAGCACGCCCGGCAGGCCCTTGGGGGCGCGTTCCTGGAAGGGCCGGAGCAGTCCGGGTTTGCCGTTCTGGTGCCGCGGCTTCGTCATCCGGTCGATGAACCGGTGCAGCACATACCTCAGGATCAGCGCTGCCACGAGGTATCCCGCGATCGTCAGCGGCCGCTCGACGAGCCACTCCCGGTTGGTTTCGGTCAGTTCGAATGCCAGTCGCTGAACAGTCATCCCGGCCGAGTCTACGGATCCGTGCCGCGGCTGCCACCGATGTGATCTTCGTCCGAACGGGTTTACCCGAACACCACCAGCCACACGGCAACGGCATGGCACAGCGCGGCGAGCACGGTCGCCGCGTGGAAGAACTCGTGGTAGCCGAAGACGTGCGGCCACGGGTCGGGCCACTTGGTGGCGTAGAGGATCGCGCCGATGCTGTAGAGGATGCCGCCGACGAGCAGCAGCACCATCGGGACGATGCCCGCCTCGTCGATCAGCTGACCGGCGACGGGGACGATCGCCCAGCCGAGCAGCAGGTACAGCGGGACTCCCACCCAGCGCGGCGCGGTGGGCCAGAGCATCTTCAGCGCGACCCCCGCGAGGGCGCCGGCCCACACCACGAACAACAGGGTGCGGCCGGTCTCCGGCGGCAGGGCGAGCGTCGCGAAGGGGGTGTAGCTGCCGGCGATGAACAGGAAGATCATCGAGTGGTCCGCACGCTTCATCCACGTGCGTGCCCGCGGATCGTGCCAGTGGACGCGGTGATAGAGGGCGCTCACGCCGAACACACCGCAGACGGTGAGGCTGTAGATCACCGTCGACCAGCCCGCGGGCGGATCGGCCACGGTCTGCGACAGGACCACCAGCGCGATGCCGGCCACCACTGCGACGCCGAACGCCCACAGATGGATCCAGCCGCGCATCCGCGGCTTCACGGGCAGTTCGTCGATCCCGAAAACCGTCATGGTCGGGGCCTCCCTTCGGTACCGAAGAGTAACCTACGCTTCCGTAACTTTCGCGGTGTGCCGGATCCGCGGCGGGGCGGAGGCCGGCGCACGGGCGTCGGCCACGACCGCCGCTGCGACCGGAGACGACCGTGAGCGTAATGTGACCCGCGTGGTGATCTCGGGGTGAACGCGCGCGGCCTGCTGTATCAGCTCTACGAACGACGGCTGCTGAGCAAGCTGGACGGCGCGCAGCACCCCCGGCACGTCGCCGTGATGTGCGACGGCAACCGTCGCTGGGCCCGCGAGAACGGGTTCACCGACGTCAGTCACGGGCACCGCATGGGCGCACTCAAGATCGCCGAACTGCTGAGCTGGTGCGACGCCGCCGGCATCGAGCGGGCCACCATCTACCTGCTCTCCACGGAGAACCTGCAACGTGAGCCCGAGGAGCTCGAGGCGCTGCTCGAGATCATCACCGACGTCGTCGAGGAGATCTCCGGACCGGAGCAGAACTGGAGCGTCAAGATCGTCGGCACGCTCGACCTGTTGCCGGACGAACTGGGCCGGCGGCTGAGCGAGGCCGCCGAGCGCACGCAGGGGCGCACCGGCACCCACGTCAATGTCGCGGTCGGCTACGGCGGCCGGCAGGAGATCGCCGACGCCGTGCAGGCCCTGCTCCGGGCCAAGCAGGCCGAGGGGCTCGACGGCGAGGGCCTGGTCGAGGCCGTCACGGTCGAGGCCATCAGCGATCACCTCTACACCTCGGGGCAGCCCGATCCCGACCTCGTCATCCGGACCTCCGGCGAGCAGCGGCTCTCGGGCTTCCTGCTCTGGCAGAGCGCGTACTCCGAGATCTGGTTCACCGAGGCCTACTGGCCGGAGTTCCGCCGCGTGGACTTCCTTCGCGCCCTGCGCGACTTCGCGGCGCGGCACCGCCGGTTCGGGACGTAGCCGCGGTGCGTCCTTCGGGCTGTTCCCACCGCCCGAAGGACACACCGGCGGCGAAGCCGCCTACAGCTTCCGCAGGCGCAGGCGGTTGACCGAGTGGTCGGAATCCTTGCGCAGGACCAGCGTTGCGCGTGGCCGCGTCGGCAGGATGTTGTCCACCAGGTTCGGCCGGTTGATGGAATGCCAGATCTCCTTCGCGGCACCCACGGCGTCGCGGTCCGAGAGGTTCGCGTAGTGGTGGAAATGCGCTTCGGGATCGGAGAACGCCGTCTTGCGGAGCGCGAGAAACCGCTCGACATACCACTTCTCGATGTCCTCGAGGCGGGCGTCGACGTAGATCGAGAAGTCGAACAGATCCGACACCATCAGCCGCGGACCGGTCTGCAGGACGTTCAGGCCCTCGATGATGAGGATGTCCGGTTGCCGCACCACGTGGTACTGGCCCGGGATGATGTCGTAGGAGATGTGCGAGTACACCGGGGCGGCCACCTCCGCGGCGCCGGACTTGACCTCCGTGACGAACCGCAGCAGCTTGCGACGATCGTAGCTCTCCGGAAAGCCCTTGCGGTGCATGATGTTCCGCCGCATCAGCTCCCGGGAGGGGTACAGGAAGCCGTCGGTGGTCACCAGGTCCACCCGGGGATGGTGCTCCCACCGCGCCAGCAGTGCCTGCAGCACGCGCGCCGTCGTCGACTTGCCGACCGCGACCGACCCGGCCACCCCGATCACGAACGGCACCTGCTGGTCCGGGTGCTTCTCGCCGAGGAACGTGGCGGTCGCGGCGAACAACCGCTGCCGCGCGGCGACCTGCAGGTGGATCAGACGGGCCAGCGGGAGGTACACCTCCGCCACCTCCGCCAGATCGATCTGCTCGCCGAGGCCGCGCAGGCCGCGCAGTTCCTCCTCGGTCAGCACCAGCGGCGTCGACTTGCGCAGCGTCCGCCACTGCTTGCGATCGAACTCGACGTACGGACTCGGCTCGCTCAGACGCGCCACCGGCACACTCCCGACTCGACGACGGGCCCGGCGGCATACCCCGGGTATGGCTGGCGGCGAAGGATGTCCATATCGGCCGATTGTGCTCGCTGACACATCCGCTCGCCGCGCGGGGTCCGGTTTCCGGGTTCGCCGGCAGGCGCGGGGCCGATCCGGGGGACTAGGGTGCCAGGGCATGGACCCGGACTCGTTGGTGCGCGAATATCTCCTGCTCGGCCTGGCATTCGACCGGCTCGAGGAGGGTTTCGTCGATGCCTTCACCGGCGACCCCGCCCTGCGCGGCCGGGTGGCGAACGCGCCGGCCCCCGATCCTCGTGACTTATCCCACACCGCGCGCACGCTGCGGGCCGCGCTGCCCGCCTCCGGGCTCTCCGACGAGCGCACCCGCTTCCTCGACGTGCACCTGCGCGCCCTCGACTGCTCGGCCCGCAAGTTCGCCGGCGAGGACATCGCCTTCGTCGATGAGGTCGAGGCCTACTTCGACGTGCGTATCGACATGGGCGACGAGGACGCGTACCGCGAGGCCCACCGCCGCATCGACGCGCTGCTGCCCGGCAGCGGCCCGCTCGCCGAGCGAGTGCAGGCCCACCGCAAGTCCGAGATCGTCCCCGCCGACCGCCTCGCCGAGTGCGTCGACGCCTTCTCGAGCGCCCTGCGTGACAAGGTCCGCGCGGTGTTCCCGCTACCCGAGACCGAAACCGTCGAATACGAGGTGGTCGGCGACAAGCCGTGGTCCGGGTTCAACTACTACCTCGGCAACTATCGCTCCCGCGTCGCGATCAACTCCGACCTCGAACAGCACATGTCCCACCTGCCGCGGCTGATCGCGCACGAGTCCTACCCCGGCCACCACACCGAACACTGCCGCAAGGAGGCCGGACTCGTCGCCGGCGGCCACGACGAGCAGACCCTCTTCGTCGTCAACACCCCGCAGTGCCTCATGGCAGAGGGGCTCGCAGACCTCGCCCTCGAGACGATCGTCGGGCCCGGCTGGGGACAGTGGGCGCAGGACATCTATGCCGACCTGGGCCTGCGGTTCGACGGTGAACTCGCCGAGCAGCTGCACGAGGCGTCCGCCGACCTGCTCGGCGTCCGCCAGGACGCCGCCCTGCTCCTGCACGACCGCGGCCGCACCGGCGACGACGTCGTCGCCTTCCTGCGGCGCTGGTCGCTGTCGAGCCCGGAGCGGGCCCGGCAGTCGCTGCGCTTCCTGTCGTCGCCGTTGTGGCGCGCCTACATCAGCACCTACGTCGAGGGTTACCGCCTGCTCGGTGGCTGGCTGGCGCAGGCACCTGCGGGCGCGGAACGCATCGAACGGTTCCGTCGCCTGCTCGACGAACCCCTGGTGCCCAGCGCCCTGCGGTAACGAGCAGGCGTGAGCTGGGCCATTGCCGGAGGGGACCGGGTTCCTGGACCGGGGGTGAGGTTCGTAGACTGGTAGGTGAATTCCTGCCGTCCCCAGCTTGGAGAATCCTCGATGACCGTTGTGCCCGGCACCGACGTCAACACCGCCTCGCTCTCAGACCTCGACCCCGAGCTGGCGCAGGCCATGGCCGGCGAGCTGTCGCGCCAGCGCGACACGCTCGAGATGATCGCGTCGGAGAACTTCGTGCCGCGCGCGGTGCTCCAGGCGCAGGGCAGCGTGCTCACCAACAAGTACGCCGAGGGCTACCCGGGGCGCCGCTACTACGGCGGCTGCGAGAACGTCGACATCGTCGAGGACCTCGCCCGCGCCCGCGCCAAGGAACTGTTCGGCGCCGAGTTCGCGAACGTCCAGCCGCACTCGGGCGCGCAGGCCAACGCCGCCGTGCTGATGGCGCTGATGAACCCGGGCGAGAAGCTGCTGGGGCTCGACCTCGCCCACGGCGGGCACCTGACCCACGGCATGAAGCTGAACTTCTCCGGCAAGCTGTACGACGTCGCGTCCTACGGGGTCAGCAAGGACGACCACCGCGTCGACATGGACGAGGTCCGCTCGATCGCGGTGGCCGAGAAGCCGAAGGTCATCGTCGCCGGATGGTCCGCGTACCCGCGGCACGAGGACTTCGCCGCGTTCCGCTCCATCGCCGACGAGGTCGGCGCCTACCTGTGGGTCGACATGGCGCACTTCGCCGGGCTCGTCGCCGCGGGCCTGCACCCGTCGCCGGTGCCGTACGCCGACGTCGTGTCCACCACCGTCCACAAGACCCTCGGCGGCCCGCGCTCGGGTCTGATCCTCGCCAAGCAGGAGTGGGCCAAGAAGATCAACTCCGCGGTGTTCCCGGGCCAGCAGGGTGGCCCGCTCATGCACGTCATCGCCGCGAAGGCCGTCGCGCTGAAGATCGCCGCGAGCGAGGAGTTCAAGGACCGGCAGCGCCGCACCGTCTCCGGTGCGCAGATCCTCGCCGAGCGCCTGATGCAGTCCGATGTCACCGACAAGGGCATCACCGTGCTGACCGGCGGCACCGACGTGCACCTTGTCCTCGTCGATCTGCGCAACTCGCAGCTCGACGGCCAGCAGGGCGAGGACCTGCTGCACGAGATCGGCATCACCGTCAACCGCAACGCGGTTCCGTTCGACCCGCGTCCGCCGATGGTCACGTCCGGTCTGCGCATCGGCACCCCGGCACTGGCCACCCGCGGCTTCGGGGACGAGCAGTTCACCGAGGTCGCCGAGATCATCGCGGCCGCGTTGACGGGGTCGTCCGACACCGCGACGCTGCGCGGCCGGGTGAGCAAGCTTGCCGCCGACGCTCCGCTGTACCAGGGTCTCGAGGACTGGAACCTGATCTAGGCGCGACGCCCGGCAATCTGTCCGGATCGTCTCGTTTACCCAATCTTCACCGACACGCCTCGTCGCTCATCGAGCGAACGGGGCGTGTCGGCGTTAGCGTCGGGGGTGTAGACGGCGCAGTTGCCGGCTACGCGGGAGGTCCTGATCGTGACTGTGACAGGCAGAGCGAGGGGCCGGCACCCGGCCCTCGTGTCCCTCGTGGACACCAGGTTCGACCGGCCCATCGAACGAAGTCTGTGTGGTGCTGCACAGATCTAGGAGCCTCACGTGACTGCAACACGCTCCGTCCCCGCCCGCCGCTCCGGCAGGACCCCGGCGAAGAAATCCGATGTACGCACCTTCGTGCTGGACACCTCCGTGTTGCTCTCCGATCCGTGGGCGGTGACCCGCTTCGCTGAGCACGAAGTGGTGCTGCCCCTCGTCGTGATCGGCGAACTCGAAGGCAAACGGCACCATCACGAACTGGGTTGGTTCGCGAGGGAATCGTTGCGGCTGCTCGACGACCTGCGCCTGCAGCACGGCCGGCTCGATCAGCCCATCCCCATCGGGACCGCGGGAGGCACCCTGCACGTCGAGCTCAACCACACCGACCCGGAGGTGTTGCCGGCCGGATTCCGCACCGACACCAACGACTCCCGGATCCTGGCGTGCGCGCTGAACCTCGCCGGCGACGGCCGCGACGTGGTGCTGGTCAGCAAGGACATCCCGCTCCGGGTCAAGGCCGGGGCCGTCGGGCTGACCGCCGACGAGTACCACGCCCAGGACGTGGTGACGTCGGGCTGGACCGGCATGACCGAGCTCGAGGTGGACAGGGCGCTGATCGACGACCTGTTCGCCGAGGGGCTCGTCGACCTCGACACCGCGAGGGATCTGCCGTGCCACACCGGGATCCGCCTGCTGGGCGGCTCGTCCAGCGCCCTGGGCCGGGTCACGCCGGACAAGCGGGTGCAGCTGGTGCGCGGGGATCGGGAGGCGTTCGGGTTGCACGGGCGTTCCGCGGAACAGCGGGTGGCGCTGGACCTGCTGCTCGACGAGTCCGTCGGCATCGTCTCGCTCGGCGGGAAAGCGGGGACGGGCAAGTCGGCGCTGGCGCTGACCGCGGGCCTCGAGGCCGTGCTCGAGCGTCGCACCCAGCGCAAGGTCGTGGTGTTCCGGCCGCTGTACGCCGTCGGCGGCCAGGAACTGGGCTATCTGCCGGGCAGCGAGAGCGAGAAGATGGGCCCGTGGGCGCAGGCCGTGTTCGATACCCTCGACGGTCTCGCGAGCCCGGAGGTGATGGACGAGGTCATCAGCCGGGGCATGCTGGAAGTGCTTCCGCTGACCCATATCCGGGGCCGGTCCCTGCACGACTCGTTCGTCATCGTCGACGAGGCCCAGTCCCTCGAGCGCAACGTGCTGCTCACCGTGCTGTCCCGGCTCGGCGCCGGCTCGCGGGTGGTGCTCACCCACGACGTCGCCCAGCGCGACAACCTGCGGGTGGGCCGCTACGACGGCGTCGCGGCGGTGATCGAGAAGCTCAAGGGACATCCGCTTTTCGCGCACGTCACCTTGACCCGCAGTGAGCGCTCGCCGATCGCGGCGCTGGTGACCGAGATGCTCGAGGAGTTCGCCCCGGGCGCCTGACGCCGTCGGTCCGGTGGGCCGAATGTCACACCGGTTCGATGTGATCGACCCGATGTGACATTCGGCCACCGCCCCGCGCGAGCGGGTCAGTCCTGCGAGGGACGCGGGCCGAGTTCGGCCTCGAGGACCTCCTGGACGACGCGCATCGCGGCCAGGCCGGCCGGGGCGCCGCAGTAGGCGCCCGCGTGGATGACCGCCTCGACGATCTCGGTGCGGGTCAGACCGTTTCGCAGGGCGCCGCGCACGTGCCCGCGCAGCTCGTTCTCCGCGCGCAGCGCGATCAGCATGCCCAGGTTGAGCAGGCTGCGGCTGCGACGGTCGAGTCCCGGCCGGGTCCACACCGAGCCCCACACGTGCTCGGTGACGAACTCCTGCATCTCCTCGGAGTCGGTGCCGCGGGCGCGGTCGAAGGCCCGCTCGACGAAGTCGGCGCCCATCACCTCGCTGCGGACCTGAACTCCGGCCTCGAACGCGGGCGTCCGGTCGGCGTCGGTCATCGTCGTGCTCCCTGCCTCGTCGCCGTCGAACGGTTCGGCGGCCGGGGCGATTCTACGACCGGCGCAGCACCGCCCGGAGCGCGCCGGCGCCCAGGGCGCCGACGAACGTGCCGACGTTGTAGTGGTCGTCCCACACCGCGATCTTCCCGTCGCGCAGTTCGAACGTGCCGCACACCCAGAACCGGGCGGAGACGGGGCCGAGGCGCAGGACGTCGGTGCGCTCGGTGAGCACCACGTTTCCGGTCGCGGCGATGTGATGGATGGTGACGTCGAAGCCCAGCGACGGCCGGCGCAGGCCCTCGAGGATGCGCCGCACGCGGGGCAGGCCCCGCACGGTCGGCAGCGACGTGTTGTGCCAGGCGATGTCCGGGTCGACGAGGGCGGCGGCGCGCTCGACGTCCTCGGCGACCATCGCGTCGAGGAACTCGCGGACGACGGCGACGGACTTCTCGTCCACGGAGGTGTGCGGCTCGGTCATGACGCTCCTGTTCGGGTGAAGGTTCCCAGGCCGTTCTCGTTCCAGTACTCGAACGTGACGCCGTCGGGGGTGAAGGTGGCCGTGGAGATCGTCCCGTCCGGGGCGTTCTCACCGCCGTCGATCGGGAAGGTGAATACGTCGCCGTCCCAGTGGTCGAGCCGGTAGGTCTGCCCGGCGGGACCGATGGTGAGCACCAGTGTGCCGTCGCGATCGTCGATCCGCGCGGGACCGTAGTACTCGCTGGTGTAGGCGCCGGTGTACTGCCCGAGGGGGCGGGCCGGAGCCGGATTCGTGGGAGCGGGGCGTCCGACGAGCGAGCCCTTCGGATCGTCGAACGATGCGAACGCCCCCTCGTAGAGGGCGAACCAGTCCTCGCGGATCTCGCCGAACTGCACGAGATCGGCGAACTCGGCGGCGAGGGTCTCCGGCACGCCGATCGGGGCGGCGTTGGTGAGCGCGACGATCGCGACGTCCGCCGACGGCAGCGCCGTGAACGCGGTCGCGGCACCCAGCGAGAACGCCCCGGAATGGCTCAGCGTCACCCGTCCGGCCGGGCTCGTGCCCACGTTGAACCCGTACCCGTAGAACCCCGCCCGGCTGTCGACGGTGCCCGGCGGGCTCGACACGGCCTGCGGGGACACCGCCGGCAGCAGGGCGTCCGCGTCGACGATGCGCCGGCCCTGGTACTCGCCGTCGCCGAGCAGCATGGTCAGCCACCGCGCGACGTCGGTGACCGAGGCGCTCACCCCGCCGGCCGGGGACTGGGCGTCGGGATCGCGGACGGCGCGCGCGACGTAGTCGCCGTCGACGAGCTGATGACCCACGGCCCGGTTGGTCCGGGCCTCGTAGTCCTCGAATCGTGAACTGGTGGAGGTCATTCCGAGGGGTTCGTACAGCACCCGCGCCGACAGGTCCGCCCAGTCGGCCCCGGACGCGTCGGCCACCGCCTGCGCCGCGGCCGTGAGCCCGAAGTTGGTGTACTCGTAGGAATCCCGGAACGGCCCGAGCGGCAGCAGGCGGAACCGGTCGAACACCTGCTCGCGGTCGAAACCGAGGTCCTCGAGCTCGTCGCCGGCGTGGTCGGGAAGCCCGGAGCGATGGGCGTAGAGATCGCCGACGGTCACCCGGCTCGTCACGTACGGGTCCGCGAGGGCGAAGCCCGGCAGGCGTTCGATCACCGGGGTGTCCCAGCCGATCACGCCCTCGCCGACCTGGTGTGCGACGACGGTTGCGCCGAGCGGCTTCGACATCGACGCCAACTGGAAGACGGTGTCCGCGTCCACGGCGGCGTCGCGGCCGGCCTCGCGCACACCGAACCCCTTCGCGTACACGATCTCACCGCGGTGCACGACCGCGACGGCCATCCCGGGGATGGCGGTCCGATCCATCAGCTCGCGTGCGAGGTCGTCGAGGCGGGCGACGGCGTCGTCGACCTGTCCGTCCGGGATGTCGACGCCGGCGACCTGCGGGGGAGTGAGCGACCGGGACTCCGGCGAGGCCGGTGCCGAGGACGTCGGGGAATCGGTGTCGACCGAGACGCACCCGGCCGACAGGGTCGCCACGAGGGCGAGGGCGGCGCCGATCCGGCGACGACGGGGTGCGCGCATGTCACGGCCTTTCTCGTCCGTCGCATGGTAAGCCCTGCGTCCGTGGCGCGGAAGCGTTCTGTTTCCGCGTCACGGATGCCGGTGACGGTGGCGGCCGCCGGTCGCAGCCTCGTTCGCCGATCGTTGTGCGACTGTGACGAGGGGAGCGGGCCGGGGCGGTCGAACCGACGCACCGGGCACGACCTGCGCCGATGCTGCGATTGCCGCGGGGCGCGGACGAGCACCGGCCGCGCGGTCCGGTCCGGCGCGCGGAAACCGCCGCACACGACGGCACGGGATGGTTAGCGTCGAGAGGCCGGTGTTCGGATCCCAACGAGGAGTGATCCCATGAATCGAATCCCGCGTCGTTCTGCCACTGTCGCCGCGGCCGTCGCGGCTGCAGGGCTGGTACTGGCCGGCTGCAGCAGCGACGACGGCACCACCGCAGAGGATGTCGTCGGCAGCGCCACGAGTGCAGCGCAGTCCGCGGTCGAGGGTGCAACGTCCGCCGCCCGGTCAGCGGTCGAAGACGCCACCGGAACCGGAGGCCCCACGGAACCGGGCGCCTCCGTCGAGGAGACGACCACGCTGCCGGGTGCGGGCGGCGCCGAGTACACCATCAGCGGGCCGATTCTGGCGAAGTACAACGAGATCGGCGGTGCGAACAGCCCGCTCGGGGCGCCGACCGCGGATCAGCAGGACGTCGGCGACGGCTACATCGCGGAGTTCGAGGGCGGCATCATCGCCTGGAGTCCCGACACCGACTCGCACGTGGTGTGGGGCGAGATCCGCACCGCCTGGGAGGCCCAGGGCGGCGCGGAGGGTGAACTCGGCTTCCCGATCAGTGACGAGCGCCCGATCCCGAACGGCCTGGAGAGCGAGTTCGAGATGGGCACCATCACCTACGTCGCGGGTGCGACGCAGGTGATCCCGAAGTAACCCGTCCCGATGTAGCCCGCGCCGGCTACGGCTGGAACACGAGCCGGCCGACGGTGTGCCCGTCCCCGAGGCGGGCCACCCCGTCGGCGACGTCGTCGAGGGAGAGCCGCTCGCTGATCAGCGGCTTGATGGAGCCGTCGTCGGCGAGGCGGCACAGTTCCTCGTGGCAGGCCTCGATCGCGGCACGGTTGTACTGCCGGTACAGGCCCCAGTGCAGGCCGATGATCGAGTAGTTCTTGATGAGCGCGTGGTTCAGCGCCGGTTGCGGGATGGTGCCCCCGGCGAACCCGATCACCAGGATGCGGCCCTCGAACGCGATGCACTTGGTGGAGCGGTTGTACGAGTCGCCGCCGACGGGGTCGTAGATCACGTCCGCGCCGCGGCCGGCGGTGACGTCCTTGACGACCTCGACGAAGTCCTCCCGGTGCCGGTCGACGACGACGTCGGCGCCGAGAGCCCGGCAGTAGTCGGCCTTCTCGGCGCCGCCGACGACACCGATCACGGTGGCCCCGGCGGCCTTGCCGAGCTGCACTGCGGCACTGCCGACCCCACCGGCGGCAGCGTGCACGAGCAGGGTCTCCCCGGCCCGCAACTGCGTACGGCGGTGCAGGGCGAACCACGACGTCTGGTATCCGATCGACAGCGCCGAGGCCTCGGCGTCGTCGAGGGACGACGGGGCGCGGTAGGCGTCCTCCTCCGGAACCACGGCGAGCTCGGCGAATCCGCCGAAGGGGAACTCGGGATTGCCGATGATCCGGTCGCCGACGGCGAAGCGGGTGACGCCCTCGCCGGCCGCGACGACGGTCCCGGCGAGTTCGACGCCCGGCGTGAAGGGCAGTTCCGGCTTCAGCTGGTACTGCCCGCGGCACAGCAGCACGTCGGGGAAGTTGGCCGGCGCCGCGGCGACGCGCACGACGAGTCGTCCGGGCCCCGCCTCGGGGTCGGGGACGTCCATCAGCTGCAGCGCTTCCTTGGGCTCGCCCACTTCGTGAATTCGCCAGGCCTTCATAGGGTTACCTTTCGCTCGAGTTCGGTGTGCGGAGGTGCGCTCAGCGGGCGGCGACGCCGGCCTCTGCTGCGGCGGCGGTACCGAGCATCGCTCCACCGTCGACGACGAGGGTCTCGCCGGTGATCCAGCTCGCCGCGTCGGAGGCGAGGAAGGCCACCGCCGAGGCGATGTCGGCCGGCTCGCCGATCCTGCCGAGCGGCAGGGCCGCGTCGAGCCGGTCCTCGTGGTCCTTCCAGAGGGCCTCGGCGAGGCGGGTGCGCACGACGCCCGGGGCGACGGCGTTGACCCGCACCCGCGGCGCCAGCTCCAGGGCGAGCTGGCGGGTGAGGTGGATCAGCGCCGCCTTCGAGGCGTTGTAGAGGCCGATGTTCGCCTCGGGTGCCATCCCGCCGATGGAGGCGGTGTTGACGACCGCGCCCCCGTGCTCGCCCATCCACTCCTGCACGGCCAGGGAGGTCCACAGCACCGGACCCCACAGGTTGACGTCGAAGGTCTTGGCGAACCGGGCGTGGTCCTGGGCGATCACCGGGCCGAACGCGGGGTTGGTGCCCGCGTTGTTGACGAGGATGTCCAGGCGCCCGAACCGCTCGACGGTGAGCTCGACACACCGCCGGGCCGCGTCCTCGTCGACCGCGTGCGCGCCGACACCGAGTGCGGTGCCCCGCACCCCGGCCGCGGTGACGTGCGCGGCCGCGGCGTCGGCCGCGTCCTGCTTGCGGGAGGTGAGCACCACGTTCGCGCCGGCCGCCGCGAGGTCCCGGGCGACGGCCAGGCCGATGCCACGGGACGCTCCGGTGACGATCGCGGTGCGGCCGGTCAGATCGAGTCCGGTCATGGGTCAGCCCACCGTCACCTTGTGGCCGTTGACCGACGGGGCGCCGGCGGGAGCGGTGCGGTACTTGCGCAGCTCGGCGACGGCGATGGAGCGCTTGTGCACCTCGTCGGGGCCGTCGGCGAGGCGCAGCGTGCGCATGTGTGCGTACATCATCGCGAGCGGGAAGTCGTCGGTGACGCCGCCGCCGCCGTGCACCTGGATGGCGCGGTCGATGATCTTCAGCGCCATCGTCGGGGCGGCGACCTTGATGGCCGCGATCTCCATGCGTGCCTGCTTGTTGCCGACGGTGTCCATCAGGTGCGCCGCCTTCAGGGTGAGCAGCCGGGTCATCTCGATCTCGATGCGGGCCTCGGCGATCCAGTCCTGGATGTTGGCGCGCTCGCTGAGGGGCTGACCGAACGTCACCCGGCTCGCCGCGCGCCGGCACAGGAGCTCGAGGGCCCGCTCGGCCATGCCGATGGCGCGCATGCAGTGGTGGATGCGGCCGGGTCCGAGCCGGGCCTGGCTGATCGCGAAGCCCTCGCCCTCGCCCGCGAGGACGTCCTTGCTCGGCACCCGCACATTCTCGAAGGTGATCTCGGCGTGGCCCTCGCGGTCGGCGTACCCGAAGACCGGGAGGTTGCGCACCACGGTCACGCCGGGGGCGTCGATCGGCACGACCATCATCGACTGCTGGCGGTGCGGGGCGGCAGTGGGATCGGTCTTGCCCATCACGATGAGCACCTTGCAGTTCTTGTGCATCGCGTTGGAGGCGAACCACTTACGCCCGTTGAGGATGTACTCGTCGCCGTCCCGGACCATGGACAGCTCGATGTTGGTGGCGTCGGAGCTGGCGACGGCGGGTTCGGTCATCGCGAACGCCGAGGCCATCGTGCCCTCGAGCAGCGGGCGCAGGTACTTCTCCTTGTGCTCGTCGGTCCCGAAGAGGGTGAGCACCTCCATGTTGCCGGTGTCGGGGGCGTTGCAGTTGCACGCCTCGGAGGCGATGTGGCTGCGGCCCATGATCTCGGCGAGGGGCGCGTACTCGAGGTTGGTCAGGCCCGGGCCCCAGTCGGGGTGGGGGTGGAAGAGGTTCCACAGGCCGCGCCGGCGGGCCTCGGCCTTGAGCTCCTCGAGGATCGGGGGCTGGAAGTGCGGATCCCCGGAGGCGCGCATCTGCTCCTCGTACACCGCCTCGGCGGGGTAGACGTGCTCGTCCATGAAGGCGAGCAGGGTGTCGCGGTACTGCACGGTGCGCTCGGACATTTCGTAGACCGACATGGTCACTCCTGGCGGAAGGGGGGCAGGGCTGGGATCGCCCGTCGTCGAAGGCGGTGCGTCGCGAAGAGGATGGTGACGGACGTCTCCCTCTCTGTATAGTTGAACGCGGTTTCAACTTCAAGTTTCGATTCGGCGCGAGTCGTTCCGGCCGCGCGGAGAGGAAGCATCCATGACCGACGACATCACCACCCTGCCCGTGCGTCCCACGGGCCTCGACGACCTCCAGGCCCTGGTGGGACGGGATATCGGGCCGACGGACTGGGTGCCGGTCACCCAGGAGCTCGTGAACGCCTTCGCCGAGGTCACCGACGACCACCAGTGGATCCACGTCGACCCCGAGCGCGCCGCGACGAGTCCGCTGGGCACGGCGATCGCGCACGGTCTGCTCGTGCTCTCGCTGGGGCCGGGATTGTCCTACAAGCTCATGAGCTTCGACGGATTCGCCCACGGGCTCAACTACGGCTACGACAAGGTGCGCTTCGTCTCGCCGCTGCCGGTGGGCTCCCGCATCCGGATGCGTATGCAGGTTCTCGGGGCCGAGGCCGCCGGCGGCGGCATCCAGATCCGGACGCTGCAGACGTTCGAGCGCGAGGGGCAGGAGAAGCCGGTCGCGGTGGCCGAGTCGCTCGCCCGCGTCGTCGCCTGAGCGGTATACGGCAAAGATGCTGCCGGCCTCCACGAGTGATCGTGGAGGCCGGCAGCACCCGTTCCGGTTACTGTGCGTGGGCGATGCCCGGGACGGCCTTCGGGTCGCGGCGCACCGCGGCGGGGTTGGTCTCCTTCAGCACCCACGCCGAGAACAGCGTGAGGGCGCCCATCAGGGCCACGAACACCGAGACCCACGTCGTCGTGCCGGTGTTGGCGATCAGGGCGGTCATGATGAACGGCGTGCCACCGCTGACGGTGACGGCGGCGAGCTGGTAGGCGAGCGATGCGCCCGAGAGCCGGACGTTCGGTTCGAAGAGCTCGCCCAGGTACGCCGCCAGCGGGCCGTACGTCATGGACTGGAAGATCGAGCCGACCGTGACGGCCACCGCGAACAACACGAGATTCGCGGTGTTGACGAGCCAGAAGTAGGGGAATGCCCACAGCACGAGCGCCGCGGCCCCGATCATGATCATCGGCCGGCGGCCGACGCGGTCGGAGATCCACCCCGACCACAGGATGAACCCGAGGCCCACCAGCGAGCTGGCCAGCGACACGGCCAGGATCGAGTTGCGGTTCATGCCGAGTTCGGTGGTGCCGTAACTCAGGACGCCGGCGATGCTGATGTAGAACAGCGAGTTCGTCGCGGCGAGCAGGCCGCAGCCCAGCAGGATCTTGCGCCAGTGGGTGCGGATCGCCTCGGCCAGCGGGGCCTGGACGACCTGCTGCTCGGGCCGGGTGGCTGCGACTTCGGCCTGCAGTTCCCGGAATTCGGGGGTGTCCTCCACCTTGGTCTGGATGTAGAGGACGACGGGGAACAGCGCCGCGCTGGCGAGGAACGGTATCCGCCAGCCCCAGTCGAGGAACACCTCGTTCGGCATCGCGGCCGTCGCCGTCAGGAAGGCGACGTTGCCCAGGATGACGCCGCACGGCACACCCATCTGCCCGAACGTGCCGGCGAAGCCTCGCCGCTTGGGATCCGCGGACTCGGTGAGCAGCAGGACGATTCCGCCCCACTGTCCGCCGCAGGCGATGCCCTGCAGGAAGCGCAGCGTCACCAGGAGGATGGGGGCGAGGACGCCGATGGAGGCGGCGGAGGGCAGGCAGCCGATGAGGAACGTCGCCAGGCCCATGAGCAGCAGGGAGACCACGACGACGGGTTTGCGGCCGTAGCGGTCACCGAAGTGGCCGGCCACGAGTCCGCCGATGGGACGGGCCACGAAGCCGGCCCAGAAGGTGCTGAAGGACAACAGCGTTCCCATCAGGGGTGAGCTGTCGGGGAAGAACACGTGCGGGAAGACCAGCGCCGCGGCGGTGCCGTAGAGAAAGAAGTCGTACCACTCGATCGAGCTGCCGATCAGCCCGGCGGCGAGCAGCTTACGATGAGCGCGCGTGTGGTGCGACGTGCCGGCGGGCGCGATGCCGGTCGGACTCACGGATGACGATGTCACAGATCAATTCCTCCGGTCGGACGGGCCGAGAAACAGCACTCAAACATGAATTCGGGTTCAGGCTGTGGTGCTAGTCTGGGGCATCGGTCATGTGATGTCAATCACGAGCCGGCCTCCCCCCAAAATGTCACTCGACGAAGGGAAACCAGTCATGGCCAGTGTTCTCGACCCCGTCCTCGCCCATGCGGACGCGGCGCCGGAACGCATCGCCCTGCGCGCGCAGGACGGGCAGCGAAGCTATCGCCGGCTCCGCGACGACGCGCTGCGCTACGGCGCACTGCTCCGCGGTCGCGGCGTCACCACCGGCGACCGGGTGCTCCTGCTCGCCCCGTCGGTACCCGAATTCGTGGTGGCCTACCTGGGCATTCAGGCGGTCGGCGCCGTGGTGGTTCCGGTGAACACCATGTCCACCGCGGCCGAGCTGAGCTATACGCTCGGGGACTCGCGGGCCGTGCTCGCGATCGCCTGGCACGGCGCCTCCGCCTCGGTGGCCGAGGCCGCGGAGGGTCTCGGCGTGCCGTGGCTGCCGCTGGAGCCGGGCGCCGCGGTCGAGGAAGACCCCATCGACCCCGTCGACCGTGCCGACGGCGACATCGCGGCGGTGCTGTACACGTCGGGCACCACCGGCCGCCCCAAGGGCGCCCAGCTCACCGTCTCGAATCTGCTGTCCGCGGGCCGTATTTCGTGCACATTGTCCGGATCGGGACCCGAGGACCGCGTGGGGACCGGATTGCCGCTGTTCCACATCTTCGGCCAGGCCTCGGTGATGATGTCGGCGTTCACCGCCGGATCCTCCCTGTCCCTGCTGTCCCCGTTCGACCCGGCGGCGATGCTCGATCTCGTGGTCCGGGACCGGCTGACGGTGGTGTGTGGGGTGCCGACCATGTGGAACGCGATGCTGCATGCCGAATCGCCTTACGGCCCGGCGGATTTCGAGGGGCTGCGGCTGGCGGTCTCGGGGGGAGCGTCGCTTCCGGGTGAGGTGGCCCGCGACTTCGAGCAGCGCTTCGGCTGCACCATCCGGGAGGGCTACGGCCTGACGGAGACCACGGCCATGGCGACCTTCTCGTGGGGGGACGTCCCGGCGCGCATCGGGTACAGCGGCACCGCGGCCCCGGACATCGAGGTCGAGGTCTACGGACCGGACGGCGCCCCGTGCGGGCCCGGTGAGGTGGGGGAGGTGTTCGTCCGCGGACCCGTCGTCATGGCCGGCTACTGGCAGCGCCCGGCCGACACCGCGGCCGTGCTCGACGAGCAGGGCTGGTTCCGCACCGGCGACCTAGGGGAGTTCGACGAGCAGGGCCGGTTGCGCATCGTCGACCGGGTCAAGGACCTCGTCATCCGCGGCGGCTACAACGTGTACCCCAGCGAGGTGGAGGAGGTGCTCTACGAGCATCCCGACGTCGTCGAGGCCGCCGTGGTGGGCGTGCCGGACCGGCACTACGGCGAGGAGATCGCCGCGGTGGTCGTGCTGCGCGACGGCGGCGGCGCCGACGCCGAGGACGTCGTGCGATGGTGCCGGGAGCGGTTGTCCGCCTACAAGGCACCCCGCATCGTCCGCTTCGTCGACGCACTGCCGAAGGGGGCGTCCGGGAAGATCCTCAAGCGGGCCATCGACCGGGACGAGTTGTCCCGGTTCGTCGTACGCCGCTCCGAGTCGACGGTGTGATCCGCGCCGTCCGCTGCTGGGTGCCACGCCCGGCAGCGGACGGCACCCGGCTCAGTACGTGTCGCGGCGTTCGAAGATCTCGCGCGGGTTGTCGATCAGCATCCGGTCGATGTCCGCCTCGCTCACCCCGGCCTCCCGCAGGGCGGGCAGCACGTCGTTGTGCAGGTGCATGTAGCTCCACCGCGGCGTCTCCACGGCGAGCATCTTCGGATCGAGCCAGTCGTTGAGGGTGGCGTAGTCCTGCGACAGCAGCATCCGGCCGGCGTAGCCGCGCTCGACGAGGGTCGCGATGGTCTTCACCCGCTGCTCGAAGCCGAGGTAGACGTCGACGCCGCAGCGGTCCATGCCGATGTACGACCCAGCGTCCATCAGCGCCGTGAGGTAGCCGATGTCGTCGGAATCGCCGCTGTGGCCGACGATCACACGGGAGAGGTCGACGTCCTCCTCGGTGAACAGGCGCTGCATCACCCGCCCCGACTCGGAGTGGGCGTGGGTGTGCACGGTGATCGGCACGCCGGTGCGGCGGTGGGCGACCGCCACGGCCCGGGCCGTGCGCTCGACGCCTGCGGTCAGGCCCGGGGCGTCGATGGCGCACTTGAGCATTCCGGCGCGCACTCCGGAATCGAGGATGCCCTCCTCGATGTCGCGGACGAAGAAGTCCACCAAGGGTTCCGGGCCACCGAACAGGGTGTCGGGGCCGCGGTAGTGGAAGTAGTGCGGCAGGTCCATGTAGGTGTAGAGACCGGTCGCCACGACGATGTTCATGTCGGTGGCCTCGGCGACCCGCCGGATCAGGTCGATGTTGCGGCCCGTGCCGACCACGGTGAGGTCGACGAACGTGTCGAAGCCGGCCGCGTGCACCTCCCGGACGCGGTCGATCGCCTCGGCGACCGCCGCGTCGAGGTCGACGCCGATGTCCCAGTTGCCGTGCAGTTCGGGGGAGAGGACGAACAGGTGCTCGTGCATCAACGTCCGGCCGAGGCTGCCGCTGTCGACGGTGCCGGTGACGGTGGGGACGGTGGTCATGGCGTCTCGCTTCCTGAAGACCTGAATTAGAATTCGGCTTCATATGAGACCACGATGAGACGCCTGTCACAAGACCCCCTCCGGCGTCGAGCGCAGTCAGTCCTGCGGCTCGACCCGCGTCATCGCCAACACGTCGAGCCGCCGGTCCAGCTCCTCCTCGCTCAGGCCGTCGCCGATCAGGCCCCGGTCGATCACCGCCTGCCGGATCGTCTTCTTCTCCCGCAGCGCCTCCTTCGCGACCGCGGCGGCCTCCTCGTATCCGATCGCCGAGTTCAGCGGTGTCACGATCGACGGCGACGATTCCGCCAGGGTGCGCAGGTGCTCGGTGTTCGCCACGAGACCGTCGACGCACCGCTCGGCGAACAGGCGCGAGACGTTGGCCAGCAGGCGCAGCGACTCGAGCAGGTTGCGGGCCATCATCGGGATGTACACGTTGAGCTCGAATGCGCCCGCGGCGCCGCCCCACGCCACGGCCGCGTCGTTGCCCACGACCTGCGCCGCCACCTGGGTCACCGCCTCCGGCAGCACGGGGTTCACCTTGCCCGGCATGATCGAGCTGCCCGGCTGCAGGTCCGGCAGCTGGAGCTCGGCGAGACCCGTCAGCGGACCCGACCCCATCCACCGGATGTCGTTGGCGATCTTCGTCAGCGAGACCGCGATGGTCCGCAGCGCCCCGGACGCCTCGACCAGACCGTCGCGCGCGGCCTGCGCCTCGAAACTGTTCTTCGCCGGCGTCAGCGCCTCCACCCCGGTCGCGCGCACCAGTTCGGCGACGACGCGGGGGCCGAACCCCTCGGGGGCATTCAGGCCCGTGCCGACGGCGGTGCCGCCGATGGCCAGCTCGCCGAGCCGCGGCAGCGTCGCCTGCACCCGCTCGATGCCGGCCTCGATCTGCCGGGCGTAGCCCCCGAACTCCTGCCCGAGCGTGACCGGCACGGCATCCATCAGATGGGTCCGGCCGGACTTGACGACCCGCTTCCACTCCTCCGCCTTCGCGGCGAGGGACGCCCGAAGCTGGTCGAGGGCCGGGATGAGGTCCATCACCGCCGCCTCGGTGGCGGCGACGTGCGTCGCGGTGGGGAAGGTGTCGTTCGACGACTGCGACATGTTGACGTGATCGTTGGGATGCACCGTCACCCCGCGCTGTGCGGCGAGGCTCGCGATGACCTCGTTGGCATTCATGTTCGAGCTCGTGCCCGAACCGGTCTGGAACACGTCGATGGGGAACTGGTCGTCGTGCAGGCCCTCGGCGATCTCGGTAGCGGCGGCGACGATCGCGTCGGCCTTCTCCGCGTCGAGCAGGCCCAGGTCGTGGTTGACCCGGGCGCACGCCGCCTTGAGCAGGCCCATCGCGCGGATCTGGGTGCGTTCGAGGCCGCGGCCGGAGATCGGGAAGTTCTCCACGGCCCGCTGGGTCTGAGCCCGCCACAGGGCCTCGGCCGGGACCCGGACCTCACCCATGGTGTCGTGTTCGATTCGGAACTGCTGCTCGGGATTTTCGGCCATGGCTTCACAGTAGGCGGCTCGCGCCGCAGTGGCGCCCCTTCGGACCGGCGGAGATCCGAAAGGACACCACGACCGCGAAGCGGGTCACGGCATGGGAGGAACGGCCCCCGCGACGCCGTGGAAATCGATCGACGTGAACTCGCTGAGCTTCTTCAGACGGTGGTACGCCTCGACCATCCGGACGGTGCCGGACTTGCTGCGCATCACGATCGACTGCGTCGTCGCGCCGCCGCCGTAGTAGCGGACACCCTTGACGAGTTCGCCGTCGGTGACGCCGGTCGCGCAGAAGAAGATGTTCTCGCCCTTGACCAGGTCCGTGGTGGTCAGCACGCGGCCCGGTTCGTGGCCCGCGTCGATCGCCTTCTGCCGCTCCGCGTCGTCCTTCGGGGCCAGCCGGCCCTGCAGCGCGCCACCCATGCAGCGCATCGCGGCTGCGGCGATGATGCCCTCCGGGGTGCCGCCGATGCCGAGCAGCATGTCGACACCCGAACCCGGGCGCGCCGCGGCGATCGCGCCGGCGACGTCACCGTCGGAGATCAGGCGGATGCGCGCGCCGGTCGCGCGCACATCGCTGATGAGCTGCGCGTGCCGCGGACGGTCGAGGATCGTGACGGTGATGTCGGAGATCTCCGAGTGCTTCGCCTTCGCGACCCGGCTGATGTTCTCGGCGACGGGCGCGGTGATGTCGATGACGTCCGCCGCCTCCGGGCCGACGGCGATCTTGTCCATGTAGAACACGGCGGACGGGTCGAACATGGCGCCGCGCTCGGCGACGGCGAGCACCGCGATGGAGCCGGGCGCACCCTTCGCCATCAGGGTGGTGCCGTCGATCGGGTCGACCGCCACGTCGCACAGCGGGCCGTCGCCGTTGCCGACCTCCTCGCCGTTGTAGAGCATGGGCGCCTCGTCCTTCTCGCCCTCACCGATCACGACGACGCCGCGCATCGACACCGAGCTGACCATGTGACGCATGGCGTCGACGGCGGCGCCGTCGCCGCCTTCCTTGTCACCGCGGCCGACCCAGCGGCCCGCAGCCATCGCCGCGGCCTCGGTGACACGCACCAGCTCGAGGGCGAGATTGCGGTCCGGGGCCTGGCGGCGGGTCGGGGTGCTGGCCGTCATGGGCTACTGCCTCCTGATGCAGTCGGTCGGCGCGGACGCCGACGCGGGACGGCCGCCGAGGGGACAGCCGCCGGGTTCCGATGGTTTCGAGTGGTAATTCTCTCATCACCGCCCCGTGGGCGGGGCTCGGACCCGGCCACGTGCGGGTATCGGTGCGGACGGCTGTCAGACTGGAAGCGTGGCCTCCCAGAAACCCCGCATTCTCCACGACACGCGCGACATGGCGTGGTCGCTGATCCCGCTTCTGCTGATCATGGTCGTCGTGGCCGCGATCGCCAGCCAATGCTCCTTCAGCCCCGGCGGCCCCACGGCGGGGCCCGTGCCCAGCTTCGACGTCGACGCCGGCCTGAAGTACGACGCCCGCGAGCTGGACTTCCCGATCCGGCAGCCGAAGGTGCCCGAGGACTGGCAGGCCAACTCCGGCAGCCGCAGCATCATCACCGGCGAGCAGGGTGGCGATTCGAGCACCGTCGGATTCATCACCCCTGACGGCCGGTACGTGCGGTTCACCCAGTCGAATGCGGGGGAGGACGAGCTGGTGCGGTTCGTCGCCGGGGAGCCGCGCACCGCGACGGGGGCGCAGAGCCTCGCCGGCCGCGACTGGGTGGTCTACGGCGGCGAGGGCGTCGAACCGCTGTGGGTGTCCGACTTCGGCGACGTCCGGATCCTCATCGGCGGCTCCGGCGACGAGGCCGAGTTCCGCGAGCTCGCGACCGCCGCGGGTGCGGCCGAGCCGCTGCAGCCCTAGCAGCCGCGCCGCTCACTCCTCGTCGTCGTCGGCGTGCGACAGCGCGGTCTCCACGCGCTGCCGGGCGCCGGCGAGATGCTCCTCGCAGCGCCGCGCGAGCGCCTCGCCCCGCTCCCACAACGCCAGCGAATCGTCCAGGTCCAAGCCACCCTGTTCGAGCATCTTGACCACGTTGACCAGTTCGTCGCGCGCACGCTCGTAGCCGAACTCCGCCACGTCGTCGTTCGGGCCGCTCGCGGCCGTGGTCTCCGGGCCGCTCGCGGCCGTGTCCTTCGTCTCGCTCATCCGTTCCCCGTCACTTCTCTCGTCCGATGACCGCGGCGCGCAGCGCCCCGTCGGTGACCCGCACCCGCAGCTGGGTGCCGGGCGGTGCGTCGCCGGCCGACCGCAGCACCTCCGGATCCCCGTCGGGGACCACCCGCTGGACCACCGCGTAGCCGCGGGCGAGGGTGGCGGCGGGACCGAGGGTCGCGAGCCGCGCGCCGAGGTGCTCGATCCGGGCGGCCTCGGCGTCGATCGCGCGGGTCACGTCGCGACGGGCGCACTGCCGCAGCCGCTCGATCTCCTCGCCTCGCCGGTCGACGGTGCGCAGCGGGTCTGCGAGCACCGGTCGGCTGCGCAACTGCTCGATCACGTGTTCCTCCCGGCGCACCCAGTTGCGCAGCGCCGCCGCCGACCGCCCTCGCAGCTCGTCCACCAGGTCCTGTTCGGCCACCGCGTCCGGCACGATCCGTTTGGCGGCGTCGGTGGGGGTTGCCGCCCGCAGGTCGGCGACGTGGTCGGACAGCGGGCTGTCCGGTTCGTGCCCGATGGCGCTGACCACCGGCGTCGTGCACCGGACGATCGCACGGCACAGCGCCTCGTCCGAGAACGGCAGCAGGTCCTCCACGCTGCCGCCGCCGCGCGCGAGCACGATCACGTCGACGGACGGGTCGGCGTCGAGTTCCTCGAGCGCATCCAGGATCTGCGGGACCGCGGTGGGCCCCTGGACGGCGGTGTTGCGGATCTCGAAACGGACGGCCGGCCATCGGCGCTGCGCGACGCTGAGCACGTCCCGCTCGGCGGCGCTCGCGCGCCCGGTGATCAGACCGATCCGCTGCGGCAGGAAGGGCAGGGGCCGCTTGAGCCGAGGGTCGAACAGTCCCTCGGCCGCGAGCAGCGCACGCAGCCGCTCGATGCGGGCGAGGAGTTCGCCGATACCGACGGCGCGGATCTCGGTGACCCGCAGGGCGAGGGTGCCGCGGCCGGTCCAGAACGACAGCTTGCCGAACATCACCACCCGGCTGCCCTCGGTGAGCGGTACGGGGGAGCTCTGCACCAGTTGCGGCGGGCACGTCACCGACAGCGACATGTCCGCCGAGGGATCCCGCAACGTGAGGAACGCGGTGCGGGTGCCGGGACGCACGTTGAGCTGGGTGATCTGGCCCTCCACCCAGACCGAACCGAGCCGGTCGATCCAGCCGGCGACCTTCTGCGAGACGGTCCGGACCGGCCACGGATGCTCCGCGGAGTTGGACGGGGTGGCCGTGGGCGCAGAGGTCACTTGGTGCTTGCGTTCGCGATCCGGTTGGACAGCATGGTCTCGAAGGGGTCGCGTGCGCGCGTGCCGCTCTCGTACTCGAGCAGCGCCCGCAGGTCCTCGACCGACAGGGTGCGCATCCGGGCCCGCAGTTGCGCCAGGGTCAGCGACGGGTAGTCGAGCAGTTCGACGATCTCGGGCACCTCGGATCCGGCCGCGCTCGAGGCGGCCGTCTTCTTGGCCGTCTTCTTCGCGGGTGCCTTCGCGGATTTGCCCCCGGCCGCGTCGGCGCCGCCGACGGCGGTCTTGCCGGCGCTGATCTTCGCGGCGGTGGACTCGGCGGGCGACCCGGTCTCGGGGGCGCTCTCCGTCTCGGCGGCGGTGGACTTCCCCGCCTTCGGGCCGGCGGCCACCGGCACCGCGGCCTCCGCGGCGGGCGGCATCGAGTAGAGCGCGAACCGTCCCGGCGCCGCGGCGGTCGACATCTCGGCAGTGCCCGCCGGCACCTCGGCGTCGTCGTCGAAGGTCGCCCACGACGGCTCCTCGGCGGGGGGCGCGCCGAGCAGTTCGAACAGCTGGTCACCCTTGATGGCGAGCGACGTCATCGTCTGCTGGATCCGCATCGTTGTCTGAAGGATCTGGCTGACCGTGGTCATCGGCAGTGCGACCGCGGTGGACGGCAGCTTGAGGGTCTCTTCGTACGCGGTGACGGCCAGCCCGGCCGCCACCCGCGCCATGAACGGTGGACGGATCATGAGAAACAGACTGCCTCACGTGCCGCTCGATTGGTAGCCGAGGAGGGCCGACCCCGCGAACGGCCCGTACCCTGGAGGCATGTCTGCGCCCGTTCCCCTCGAAGTCGGAATCACTCGGTCGGCCGGTTCACCGGCTGCCGGCAAGCGCGTCCTGCTCGCCGAGCCGCGCGGGTACTGCGCCGGCGTCGACCGGGCCGTCGAAACGGTGGAGAAGGCACTCGAGAAGCACGGTGCCCCGATCTACGTCCGCAAGGAGATCGTCCACAACCGTCACGTGGTCGAGACCCTCGCCGAGCGTGGCGTGGTCTTCGTCGACGAGACCGACCAGGTGCCGGCGGGCGCGGTGCTGGTGTTCTCGGCGCACGGTGTCTCGCCCGCGGTGCACGCCTCCGCCGCCGAACGCAACCTGCGCACCATCGATGCCACGTGCCCGCTGGTGACGAAGGTGCACCAGGAGGCCAAGCGCTTCGCCCGCGACGACTTCGACATCCTGCTCATCGGTCACGAGGGCCACGAGGAGGTGGAAGGCACCGCCGGCGAGGCTCCCGACCACGTCCAGCTCGTCGACGGGCCCGAAGCGGTCGACCGGGTCACCGTGCGCGACGAGGCCAAGGTGATCTGGCTGTCGCAGACCACCCTCAGCGTCGACGAGACCATGGAGACGGTCCAGCGGCTGCGCGAGAAGTTCCCCCTGCTGCAGGACCCCCCGAGCGACGACATCTGCTACGCCACCCAGAATCGGCAGGTGGCGGTCAAGGCGATGGCGCCCGAATGCGACCTCGTCATCGTCGTGGGCTCGCGCAACTCGTCGAACTCGGTGCGGCTCGTGGAGGTGGCGCTGGGTGCCGGTGCCCGAGCCGCGCATCTCGTCGACTACGCCCGCGAGGTCGACCCGGCCTGGCTCGAGGGCGTGCAGACCGTCGGGATCACCTCGGGCGCGTCGGTGCCGGAGGTTCTGGTGCGCGGCGTGATCGACCTGCTCGCCGAGCACGGCTTCGCCGACGTGCAGTCGGTGACCACGGCCAACGAGACCCTGGTGTTCGCGCTGCCCCGGGAACTGCGCTCCGCGCGGCGCGCCTGATCCGGCTCGTTCAGTCCTCGTACCGGTCCCGGTAGCGCACCCGGGGCCGCCGGTATTCCGGGGTCTCCGGAACCGGGGACTGCCTGCGGGGCGGCGGGGGAACATCGCCCCGCTCGTAGGGCCGGTCGGTGCGCGTCCGGTGGTCGCCGCGCCGGTCGTATTCCAGGCGGGCCTCGGCGGCCCGTCGCGGTGCCGCTTCGCTGCGTCGCGGCCGGTCGGCGACGTCGCGTGCCGCGGCCGGCTCGGTTGCGCCGCGACGGACCGCGTCCGGGGCCGGGGCGGTGGGGGGGGGGAGAA